>JAPPFH010000113.1 GCA_028875185.1 Chloroflexota bacterium
AGTCCCTCCCTCATTTTGGGGGAGGGATTTAGGGTGGGGGAAACGAGGGATATATTATCACATTCACCACACCCCTCCGGCGGGCGACCTGATCGCTCTCCCCTTCATCCAGAACGTAGGACATTCGCTGACGAGGCGTCTAGCGCGTCGGCTTCGCCCGTTTTATTCTGATAGAATAGGCGCGAGAGCAGCACAGGAAACAGCATGACTGAAGCGGGAAAGCGGCGCGAAAGCGGACGCGAACAAAAGGATTCGAGCCTGAAAGCATCGAGGAACTCGCCGCCGGCCGAGGAGACGATGACCACCGAGGTGGTCAAGGTGGAGCGCGCGCCCGATGCGCCTTTTGCCCTGCCGCACGTCTCTGAACTGGATGAGGCAAAGCCGCGCGACGCAAGCAAGAGCCCGGTCACTTTGCCTGCTTATGGTCAAGTGGCTGCGCCTCAGCCGCGCCAAACGCGCGTGAACGCGGGTGCGGCAGGCTTCCTGCCTGTTCGCGCGTCCCTTGGTGCGCCGCCTAATCCCGCAGCGCATAAGCCGAACCTGCATGATAAGGGCGATGTTATCGGACGGGCGCAGGCGGATACTGCCATTAAGCTGGTTCGGGCGCGCCGGCGCAAACGACGCTTTCTGGGATTGCCCATCGGTTGCTTATGGGCGCTGGCCGGCTTAATGCTGACCTTCTGCGGCGGCTTGACCCTGCTGACAGCCGGGGCGGCGATGATGATTCTGCCGCAGGTCGAAGCCGAATGGAGCGCTCGCGTCGCCGAGGTCGACAACTATCGCGGCTTCGAGAGCACGTTCATTTATGATCGAGCGGGAAACGAACTCTATGAGGCTTTCGGCGAGGGAAGAAGGACGCGCGTCAGCTACGACCGCATCCCCGAAATGCTTAAGTCGGCGACCATCGCCATTGAGGACGATTCATTCTTCCAGAATATCGGCATTGATGTTGGGCATACGGCGCTGGCTGCGCTCAATTATCTGGGCGCCGCCGACCGCGACAGTACACCTGGCGGCAGCACGATCACGCAGCAATTGGCGCGCAATGTCTTCTTCGATTTTGAGAAACGCGCCGAACGCAGCATCGCGCGTAAAGCCGAAGAAATCCTGCTGGCGATTGTGCTGACGCAATACCGCAGCAAAGAAGAAATCCTTGAGATGTACTTCAACGAGATTTATTACGGCAATCTGGCTTACGGGGTGCAGACGGCTTCGCAGACCTTCTTCGGCAAGGATGTCGACCAGCTCAGCATCGGGGAAGCGGCGCTGCTGGCTGGCTTGCCGCAGGCGCCCGCTTGGCTCGATCCGCTGAATCCCGATCCGGCGGTGCAAGCCGCGGTCGATGAGCGCTGGCGGCAAGTGCTGGGTGAAATGGTCGAGGAGGGCTACATCTCGCAGGAGCAGGCGCGGCAGGCTTTGAAAGAGGGCTTGTCCTTTGCGCCGGCGCAGACTTCACTGACGGCGCCGCACTTCACCGTCTACGCGCGGGGCGAGCTTGAGCGGTTGATGCGCGGCTTGGGCTACAGTCCGGAAGATATTGCCGCGGGCGGGTTGCGCGTCTACACCACGCTCGACCAGGATGTGAATCGTCTGGCGCAGCGAGCGGCCGCCAATCAAGTGGCGCAGCTCCGAGCAAAGAACGTCAGCAACGCCGCCGTTGTCGTGACCAAACCGGCCAGCGGCGAGATCATCGCCATGATCGGCAGCATTGATTACAACAATGAGGCGATCGACGGCAGCGTCAATGTGACCACCGCCTTTCGCCAGCCGGGCAGCACGATGAAACCCTTCACCTATGCGGCGGCGCTTGAACGTGGCATGAGAACGATCGAAGTCCTTTGGGATACGCGCGCGGAGATCGCGCTGCCGGGCTTACCGGTCTACACGCCGCGCAACTTTGATAATGCCTTCCACGGTCCGATGACGATGCGGGCGGCGCTCGCCAACAGCTACAATATCCCGGCGGTGCAGGCGCTGCGTCTGATAGGCGTCGATTATTTGTTGAGCCTGCTTCGGCGCCTGGGCGTCACCACCCTGGATGAAGACGCGTCCAACTACGGCTTGTCTCTGACATTGGGTGGCGGCGAAGTCAGCCTCATTGAGCTGACCAACGCCTTTGCTGTCTTCGCCAATCAAGGCGAGTATGTGCCGGTAACATCAATTCTCTGCGTGCTAGATAGCGATGATCAGATTCTGTATCAGTTCAATGACCGTTGCCCCGAGGGGCAGGTCAACGAGCGGACCGTTCAGCGTGGCGTGGGGAGCGCGCGCGTCCTTGACCCGCGCTTGGCTTTTGTCATCAGCGATATGCTGGGCGATAATCGGGCGCGCTCGGAGGCGATGGGCGCCTACAGTCCGCTGCGAACGGATGGCATCTTCGCCGCGGTCAAGACAGGCACCACCGATGATGTCAAAGACAATTGGACCATCGGTTATACGCGCAATGTCGCCGTTGGCGTCTGGGTGGGCAATAACGATGGCGACCCCATGATCGATTCTTCCGGTTTGACCGGCGCGGCGCCGATCTGGAATACGGTGCTTTCTGGCATTTACGCGAATAATCAGCTCCTCGCCGCCTTCGCCAGCGACGGTCAGCTTCTGAGCGATCGCCCGGTTCCGCCGCCCGGCCTGACGCTGCGGCAGATCTGTGATGTGCGCCGTCTGACCGAGCTGTCGACTCGCTGCCAGGAGACGATCAACGAGTGGACGCTTGACGGTCCTGCAGGCGTCCCCGATGGAAGCGGCGATCTGCACTACCCGCCGTTAGCGCCGCGCTACCCAACGGCGGTTCCCACGCAAGGATCAGTCTTGCATGAGGTCTCGCCCGGCGTCTATCAGACGCTGGCTTTCCCCTTGCCGCCGGATGTGGCGGCCGGCATTCAGTTCCAGATCGCGGCCGGCGAGAAGCCGCCAGTCCCGCCGAAGTTCTGCCGCGTGCCAGTGCAAGAAGCGGAAGCAGCGCTGGCCGCCGGCGCGCGGAATCTCGTATTCATTGGCGGCCCCAATACATCACATGATGACGCGGTCGAAGCTGAACGCTACGCGCGCGAAAATGGCTTGGCCTACCTGCCGACGGTGGATTGCTGGCCTGGCGTCTTTGAGATGCAAGCGATTGGCAGCGTTGGCGCCACGTTGCAGATTCAGCAGCCGGCCCCGGGACAATCCGTGCGGGGCGTGATTCCCATAATCGGCACCGCCCATTTCAACAGCAGCCAGGCGGAGATTTATCACATCTACATCCGCGGCGGTCAATTTGCCGATTGGACGCCGCTGGGCAACGCGCATCGCAATTCGGTTGTTCAGGGTCAGTTGGAGATGCTGCACGCCGATGCCTTGCGCCCGGGCAACTATGTCTTGCGGCTGGCGCTTGTTCGCGGCGGGTCCATCGTACAGGCGACCGATGTCGTTTTCGCCGTGCCTTAAATCCGCTGGGGTGGCAAATCAGGATACTCATGAAGCAAATTGCCCGCATATCCCCACCCCAAACCTCTCCCCCATATAGAGGAGACGACAGGACAGTTTTGCAGCGAGCAGAATTTCGTCGCAAATTACGTGTTTTCTTGGGCTATTTCGGGCGACCCACTGGGTCGCCCCTACATCTTTTGCGCTCCGTCGGGCGACTCACCGAGTCGCCCCTACAGTTTTCGCCAGGATAGATGCTTTCGAAGTCTAACTTGGGACATAAAATTTCGATTAGACCAAACCTGTCCTGTCGTCAGTCCCTGTGGGAAAAGACACCATAGAGATGGTGTCTGGGGCCGGGTCACGTAGACATAGACCTTCGGGGCTGGGGGCAGCAATGCACGCCCAACGTCGAGTACCGTATTAGCGTTGTAGGGGCGACCCTTGAGTCGCCCAATCTCAATTGCGTGTATTATGAATGCGGAAGAAGCGAAACTGCTCAAACCATGGAAGAACAAACACAGCAGCCAGCGCGCATTCCCGCGGGGCTGCTCTCGGTCGAGGCGTTGCGGCAAGCGCGAGCCATGCCCTGGAAAGCGGGCAACGAGATCCGTCGCTGGCTGATATTGCCGCTCGCCTGGTGGGCGCTGCGCGGTGTCGAGATTGGCGGCGACTGGCGCCTTTACGGGCTGCCCATCATCCAGCGCCACCGAGACAGCGAGATCAACATTGGGCGCGGCGCGAACTTGCGCTCAACGCCGCGAAGCAACCCGCTGGGCGCGAACCACCCGGTCATCATCAGCACGCGGACTGCGGGCGCGCGCTTAGCCATCGGCGATGACTTTGGCATGACCGGCGGTTCAATCGTCTGCGATGAGCGCATCACCATCGGTGATCGCGTCTGGGTGGGCGCGAACGCGGTAATCACCGACACGGACTTTCACCCGCTTGAGCCTGAATTGCGGCGGGCGAGACCGCTGGACGCCAAAACGGCGCCGGTGGCGATCGCTGATGATGTTTTCATCGGCATGAGCGCGCTGATACTGAAAGGACTGCGCATCGGCGAGCGGGCCGTGGTCGGCGCCGGCAGCGTCGTCAGCCGCGATGTGCCGGCGGGCGCCATCGTCGCCGGCAATCCAGCCCGCGTCGTCGGCGGTGTAACAACTACTGCTGATAAACCAAATCGTAGGTCAGCAGGATAGAATCGCCCAAGGCGATGACATCGCCATCGCTGAGGCGCGCGCGCCGCGTAATTTGCAGTCCGTTGACGCGCGTGCCGTTTGTGCTGCCCAGATCGTCGACGCAGTAATCTTGACCTTGCAGCGTCAGGCGCAGGTGATAGCGACTGACCTGCCCGTCGCGTATCGCGATGTCGTTGGCGAGATCGCGCCCGATGTTGACCACCGCGCGCTCCAGTTGATAGATCTGGTTCTGATGCGGTCCGCGCCGCATGACAATCCAGTAACCGGGCGCCGTCGGCATGACGCTCCTATCGATTTCGGGAGCTTCGTCCGCTGTAAGGACCGCCGGCTTCCTCTCGGCTTTCGCCCATTCCATCCGCTGATTGAAATCAGCGACGACATGATCCCAGAAGTGGTTTTCATCGCTGAAGGCGCGTGGATCGTAGCGTGTGACCGTGCTCAAGCGCGGATGCTCGGGCGCATCCTCATAGATGATTGCGAAGACGGGCCTGCCCGCGCCGAGCGCCAGCGCCCACTCGTATGTGACCTTGGGTGAATTGACGGACGCGACTGTAATGAGAACGAACAGCGCATCAGCAGTTTGAATCGCGCCGTCCATCTCATAATGCCAGCGCTCGTCCTCCATCGGCTGCGGGTCTATCCAGGGGCGGCGCCCCTGCGCCATTAGGATTCGCCGCAGTTCATCGGCTCGATCGGCGTCTGCCGGCGCAAATGACAGGTAGACCTTGAGCATGGACGGACCCGCTTAATTTGACACTTTCTCATATACAGCCATTGTGCCGTTCGTCATGCGCTCAATGCTAAAGCGCTCTTCCAGGCGGGCGGCGCCCAGCAGCCCCATGTACTTCCGCAGCGCGCGATCGTTGAGCAGGCGCGTTATTGCTGTCGCCAGCTCGTCGGCATTGCGCGGCTCGACCAGGATACCGGTTTCGCCGTCGATGACGATCTCGGGAATGGCGCCAACGCGGCTGGCGACGATTGGCAGGCGGCGCGACATCGCTTCCAGCAGCACTAAGCCGAAGCCCTCTCGCAGGCTGGGCAGCAGGAAGACATCAAAGGCGGCCATCAGATCGGCGGCATCGCCGCGCCAGCCCAGCCAGCAAACGCGATCGGCGACTCCCAGTCTGCTCGCCAGCCGCCGCAAGTCGTCCGCTTGCTCGCCGTCGCCGGCGATCACCAGCTGGGCGCGCGGGAAATCGGAACGGATGCGGCGCAGCGCTTCCAATGCGTAGGGGATGCCTTTCTGCTCTACCAGGCGGCAAGCCATGCCCAGCAGCTGCGCATCGGCGGGCAGGTTCAGTTCCTTGCGCAATCGTTGCCTCGCGCGGCTGATGTCCTCATCGCTCAGCCATTTGTATTCCATGCCGTATAGCACGACATGGATTTTTTTGGCGGGCGCCTTTTCGATCTCCAGCGCAAAGCGCTTCATCGCCGCGGAAATTGCGATGCCGGCATCGATTATGCGCCAGAGCCCGCGATTGATTCGACGCCAACGCGCGGAATAGCGAAAGGCGTCATCAAGATGGCGGCTGCTGACAATGGCGGGGGCGCCCGCCAGCTTAGCGGCAACGCTGCCAAAGAGATCGGCGTGAATTAGATGCGTATGGACGATGTCGGGATTGATCTGGCGCAGCGCCTGCCGCAGCCGCCAAAGCAGCGCCAAGTCGTAGTCGCGGGCGATTGGAAGTCTTGTGACCGGAATTTCGCGCTGTTGCAAAGCCGCCACCATCTCATCCATCGGTCGGTCGCGCTCGACGAGGATGATCGCGCGGGCATCGACGCCGCGCTCGCGCAAGCCCTCCAGCAGGAATAGGAGGTGCCGTTCGGCGCCGCTTATGCGAGTCACCTTGATGATATGAGCGATGCGCATTTTTCTCAGCCATCCGCGAAAATCGTCGACCGGGGGCGAGTTCACTTTATCAGACCGCTTTGGCTCGCGCTAGCTTACGCGCCTGCGCCTCGTTTTAGCGCGGGCTAATTTCGCGGGACAAGGGACCAATGAGGCCGCGGCTGTCTTTGGCGGCGATAGCGATCCCGGCGTAATCGGCAAAGCCGGTCCAGACCACTTTGGTTTCATTAATCGGCAGTTGATCGGCGTAGATCAGCGAGCCGGCTGGGCGCAGCGCGATGATATAACCGGCGGCGTCATCCACCGGTTCCCAGACCAGCTCTTTTTTCCCGCCATCGCGCTCTCGCAGGGCGATATTGGCTGGCGCCCGCGGTCCGTCAGCCAAGGCGGCGACCAGCGCCAGCGCCGCCTGGGTGGAGCGGCGCAAGTAATCTGGCTCGATGAATTCGATGGTGTCGGTCGGGTCGGCATTGCGTTTCTCTTCAAAGGCGTTGATGAAGCGGATTGCGGGATAACCCAAATCACTGAATGATTGATGATCGCCGTAGCGATTTTCACGGTCGACCGCATCCATCACGTGCAAATCAATCGCGAGATTGTAATTGTGGCCCAGGAAGTTGGCTTCGCGCGCCAGCCGCCGCGAAACCGAGGTGTCGTTGGGTCCCTCCGAGTAGACGCGCAAGTAGCGGTCTTCGCGATTGCCGACAAAGTCGTGGACATTGCCGATGGTATCCAGGTTGATCATGCCGATGACGTCAAGATTGTCATCGGCGATCCAGTTTGCGAAGGCGATGCTGCCTTGCCGTTGAATTTCTTCGGCGGAAAACAAGACGAACATTATCGTCGCTTTGTATTGCGACGCGCTCAGAATGCGCGCCAATTCAAGCACGGCGGCTACGCCCGAGCCATTGTCGTTGGCGCCCGGCGCGTATACCGTGCCGGAATCGCGCGGCGTGCCGATGCTGTCATAGTGCGCGCCGACGATAACGGCGCCGGCGCCCTCCTCGGTACCGCTGATCGCGCCGACAATGTTGTATTGCGATGTTCTTTCGTCAGGCGTGGTATAGGCGTGGAAGCCGACCTCAAAGGTGTAGAAACGGCCGCCGGTCGCCGCCCGGATAATTTCGAACTGGTTGTTGATATAGCGCCGCGCCGCGCCGATGCCTTCGCGGTCCGATGATTGCGTCGAGCTGATATGCCGCGTGCGCAGGTCTTGCAGGCTTCGGATATGCGCCATTAATCGGTCGGTTTCGACCTGGTCAAGCAGCTGGCGCATGGTATCGGCGCTCGGCGGAAGGGGCGTCGCGCCAATGTCGGGAATGGCTGCCGGTCGCGCGTCAGCGTAGCCCAGGGTGGCGCGCGGGGTTGGCGTTGCCAGGGGCGCTAGCGTGGGTGGTCCGCCTTCGCTCGTACCCAGATTGCAGGAAATCAGCAACAGCATGAATCCGGTCACAATGAGGGCAGTCTTGCGGTGGCTGGCTGTCCTGTCCATAATGGCGATTCTAGCATAGTTCGGCGGGCGCATAAGGTCTGTAGACTGTGCGTCCAGGAGCCGTACAATAGTCGTACGGCATCGTATGGATTCGCTGCAAGTCATCTGCGTCCGCTCGCTGAATCTTGGTGTCGCAGAAAGCGCCTGGGGAAGGAGTTGCGCCATGCGGATACTGATCATCGGCGGGACGGTATTTCTGGGGCGGGCTCTGGTGGATGCCGCCCGGCAACGGGGCCACCGCGTCACGCTCTTCAATCGAGGCCTGAGCAATCCTGAGGCTTATCCAGATATCGAAACCATTCATGGCGATCGAGAGACCGATCTTGAGCGACTGCGTGGAGGGCGCTGGGATGCGGCAATCGACACCTGCGGTTACGCGCCGCGGCAGCTTGAGATCTCGACGGATGCATTGCGCGGGGCGGTTGATCACTACACATTCATTTCGACGCTATCGGTTTACCCGGTGGCCGGCGAGCCGAACCGGGCTGAGTCAGCGTCTGTTCTCAACTGGGAAGACGGCGCCTGTGAAGAAGTTACCGCGGAATCGTATGGACCGCTGAAAGTTGGTTGCGAACGGAAGGCTGTTGAAGCGTTTCCGCGAAATTCGCTTATTATCCGCGCGGGCTTGATTGTCGGTCCCTTTGACCCGACCAATCGCTTTACCTATTGGGTGACGCGCGCCGCAAGGGGAGGCGATGCGATTGCGCCGCCGGCCGAACAGCCGCTCCAATTTATTGACGCGCGCGACCTTGGCGCCTTTGTGCTGCGCGGGATAGAGATGCGGCTCTCTGGAATCTACAATGTGACCGGACCGGCCAAGCGCATGACCTTCGGCCAGTTCTTACCCGCAGTGATAGACGCGCTAGGCAGCGATGCGCGTGTTCATCACCTCAGCGATGCGTTCTTGCGGGAGCGGGAAATTAGGGAGTTTGTGGGTTTGCCGCTTTGGCTCGCTCGAGAAGCGGCAGAGAGCTTCATGACGTTCAGGATTGATCGGGCGCTCGCTGCCGGCTTGATGTATCGTCCGCTTGCGCAGACGGTTCGCGATACATTTGAATGGGCGCGCGCATTGCCCGATGACGCGCCCAAAGCGCATGATCTATCCTCTGAGCTTGAACGCGAGTTGCTGTCCGCCTGGCAAGCTTAGCGGCGCGAGTCAAAGGTCAATCAAGATAATCGCGCAGTTTGCGGCTGCGGCGAGGATGGCGCAAGCGCCGCAGCGCGCGTCCTTCAATCTGCCGTATCCGCTCGCGCGTTAGACCGAACTTCTGCCCGACTTCTTCCAACGTATAACAGTGGCCATTTTGCAAGCCGAACCGCAGCCGCAGGATCCTGGCTTCGCGCGGTGTGAGCGTGTTTAGGAGTTCTTCGATTTTTTCTTTGAGCAGCTTGTTGTATGCGCTGTCCGATGGGTTCGGCTCGCGATCGTTCTCGATGAAACTGCCCAGCTCGCTGTCGTCATCTTTGCCGACCGGATGCTCCAGGCTCAGCGGGCGCCAGGAGACTTTCAGCATCCACTGCACTTTGCGCGGGTCGCATTCCATCACCTCGGCGATTTCTTCGACCGAAGGCTTGCAGCCGGTTTCTTGCTCGAGGTCGCGCGCCACGCGATAAAGTTGGCGGATGCGGTCGGTCATGTGCACCGGCACGCGAATCGTACGGCCCTGATCGGCGATCGCGCGCGTGATCGTCTGTCTTATCCACCAGGTTGCGTAGGTGCTGAAGCGATAGCCGCGGTGGTAATCGAACTTTTCCACCGCTTTCATCAGCCCGAGGTTGCCTTCTTGAATCAAGTCCAGGAAGGGAACGCCGCGCGACATGTACTTCTTGGCAATAGAAACGACCAGCCGCGTATTTGCCTTGATGAGGTGGTCGCGCGCGTTTAAGCCGTCTTGGACCAGGAACTGCCACTCGGCGCGGCGTTCGTGGTCCGGCGCCTGCAGCAGCTGCTCGTCGGCATTTTGGCCCGCTTCCTGGCGCATTGCCAACTGCACCTCTTCCTCTGTGGTCAACAGAGGGACGCGCGCCATTTCTTTCAGATACAAACCGACCGTATCGCTAGACGCTATTTCCCCGAGGTCGTGGTCGTCTTCTTCGTCTTCAAGACCCAGGTCCTCTTCGTAAGACTCATCGAACAGATCGATGTCAGCGTCATCCAGGAAGAGTTCCATGGAACCCTTTTCACCCTTGTTTTCATCCAGGTAGGTCATTAAGTCGATATCCGACTCATACCTGCGCTCAAACTCGTCCACAATAGCACCCCTAGCTTGCAGAACGCGCCCACACCCCGTATGCACCGCGCATTAGTTAAACTATTATTACCTACTTCAAAAGCTCCTTCAATACCGCTAATCGAGGATCAATCGCCGCTCTGTCATCCCATTGTGAACCGGCGGCAACGAGCGCTTCTTCTTCTTCGTAATTCAGGTTGATGCCGGTCGCGGCGCTAAGCCCGCGACAGTCGGCACGGCAAATGGTTCGGTAGCTTTCCTCAATGAGCACCTCCTCCCGCAACAGTGGGGCGAGATCAATTTCGCCATTGCTATCAACGCTGAATACACTTTTATTCGCGTCTGGAGGCGAGGCGAAAAGCTCGGCGATGCTGAGATCAAACTCATGCTGGAACGCGTCTAGGCAACGGTCGCATTCCCGCGCATGACTGACCCGCAATGTACCCTGGATCAGGATACCCTCTTTAGTGCGGGTCAAGATCAGCTTCCCCGCAAGTGATTCCAAAAAGAGATCGCTGACCACGTGAACCCGCTGCGGCAAACATATCGGCACTTCTTTCGAATTGCCGGGACCTTCCGCCAGCAAGTAACCGACTTGTAATCTTAGGAGCCGCCTATGTAGATAGCCACCGCGCGCTCCACCCAATTTTATTTCCCTCTTAATCCTCTACTTGCCATGATGTATGATAATATCGTAATTTAGCGCTATCGCATTCTATACGATAATTGACTCGGATGTCAAGGGATGCGCCGTCAAAACCAATCCGCGGACTGCGCCTGTCTTGCGAATTGCTCTAGGTCGGTTTCACGCGAAGTGTTATGCTATTGTTAACAGAGCGGGGTAACAATGAATCTTCTTGTTTGCCTATATGGCGCTAGGGCAGTCGCTTGAAACCCGCTACGCTCGTCTTCCTCAGCCAAGTACGCGCCTTCACCGACTATGTTAAAGAGAGCCACGCATACGATACCATAGAGTTGAATCCGGCGCAAATAATCGACGACATCTTAATTGACGAAAGCGTGGCGCTGGTCTTCGTTGATGGGCGGCATCCCCAATGGCGCCAGCAGATTCTCGCCGTCAAGAATCAAGCCGCAACCCGCCGGATTCCGCTCTGCTTCGCCAGCGACCAACGCGACCGCCGGGCTGAGGCGGTGATCTGCGGAGCTGAGCTCGCGTTGAGTTGGCGGGAGCTTAAAGCGCGGATTGACCAAGTCATCAAGGACTTGGCGCGCATCCCCGACCGCGCCACAGTGGCTAAGCTGGACTGCCAATGCCAGCAGCCGCTTCCAGCGCTGGCGATCGCGGGCGTCCGCGAATTCAATCGGGGCGAGTTCTATCGCCAGCACGACCTCTTTGAAGCGTTGTGGGTGGAGACTGCGGGACCCGTCCGCGACCTCTATCGCGGCATCTTACAGGTTGGCGTCGCCTATTACCAGCTTGAGCGCGGCAATTTTCGCGGAGCGCTAAAGATGCTGCAGCGCAGCGTTCAGTGGCTAAGACCCCTGCCCGAAATCTGCCAAAGCCTTGATATAGAAGCCTTGCGGCGAGATTCGACCAAAGTGCGCGCCGAACTGCAACGTTTGGGACCCGAGCGGCTGGACGAATTTGATCGGTGTCTGCTCAAGGGTTTGACCTGGAAGGCGCCTTAGCCCGCCAAGACGTACCGATTGAACCATTCAAGCATGGCATCGTTATGCGCTCGCCGCAGGTTGATCGCCCCGCTGGTTGAGCCGCCGTGATAGCCGCCCGGCTGCCGCAGCATCTCGACCGGGCAGCCATTGGCTTTTAGCACGGTGTAGAATTGCTCCGATTGCTCGGCTGGGCAGCGCCAATCGATCTCGCATTGCACCAGCAGCGTCGGCGTACGGCAGCGGTGGGCGTAGGTGATCGGCGAACAACGATCGTAGACCTCCGGAATTTCATGCGGGTGGCCGCCCAATTGCTCGACGCTGAACCAAATGCCGATATCGCTGGTGCCGTAAAAGCTGCGCCAGTTGGCGACCGGATTATGCGGAATCGCTGCTTTGAAGCGGTCAGTCTGCCCGATGATCCAGCAGGAAAGATTGCCGCCGCCCGAAGTTCCGCATACGCCCAAACGATCGGCGTCTGCCAAGCCACGCGCGATTGCGCAGTCGACGCCGCTCATCAGATCCTGGTAATCCAAATTGCCCCAATCGCCTTTGATGGCGGTGGAGAAGTCGTCGCCGTAGCCAGTCGATGCCCGATGATTGAGGAAGAGCACGCCATAACCGGCGCCGGCGAGCATCTGGAAGTCGAATTGAAATCCGTAGCCGTAAGCGGCGTTCGGACCGCCGTGGATATAGAGGATCGTGGGGTAGGGCGCATCGCCGACCGCCGGCTTCATATACCAACCTTCGACTTGCGCGCCATCGACGCTATCCCACAGCAGCCGCTCGGTATGCGGCAGGGCGATGGGCGCCAGCGTGTCATCGTTGAGCGCCGTCAACTGACGGGTTGAGCCGTCGGCCAGATCTGAGACGAAAACGTCCGGAGGCGAATTCAGGTTGGATCGCGCGTGGAGCAACTGTGCGCCGCGCAGGTCCATTGGAAAAACAGCGCAGTCTCCTTCGGTAAGCGGCTGGCAGTCCTCGCGTCCGCTTAGAGCGATCCGGTAAATGTGGTCGGTTCCGCCCCGCTGCACCATGGCAAAGGCGTTTTCGCCATCGTCCGATACGAGAACGTTGCATGCCTTGAGCCCGGCGATCGGCATATCCATAATCAGATAACCGCCGACGCCGACATCCAGCGCGGCTGTGCGGCAATCAATATCGCCGGAAGCGATGTCAAGCACATAGCAATCGGACTTGGCGCCGATCGGCTTACCATCATCGGGGCGGCCGACAAAGACGATCCGGCGGCCATCGGGCGTGAAGCTGGCGTTTTCCACGCTCGCCCAATCCTCCAGCAGCACGGTCTGGCGCCCATCCAGATCGACCAATTTCAAGTCTGGCGTCATCGCGCGCGAATTGTCAAATCGCATATTGGCATCGTATAAGACGCTGCGCCCATCCGGCGCCCAACGCGGATTGCTGTTGTTGCCGCGATCATCAGTCAGTTGCCTGGTCGCGCCATCGGCCAGATCCAGGATGTAGATATCATGAACGGCATCATCGAGATAACCGATGCCATCAAAGCGATAAACCGTGCGGTCGAGGCGATAGGGCTCGCTGTGGAGATTGGGCGCGTCGGCATCAGGCGCGGCGCTGAAGGCGATAAGCTTGCCATCCGGGGACCAGGCGATGCCATCGCCGATGCCGCGCTTGAAATCCGTCAGCTGGCGCGCTTCGCCCCCGTCTGTCGGCAGCAGGTAGAGCTGCGACTTATTGCCGCGGTCGGAGATGAAAGCGACCGACTGGCCGTCCGGCGACCAGCGGGGGGCGCGGTCGATCGCTTCGCCGTTGGTCATTTGAAGCGTCTCGCCCGATGTCATGTCCAGCAGATAAATCGTAGAATACTCTTTATCCGCTTTGGCATTGATTTTGTTGACGCAATAGGCGACGCGCTCGCCGTCCGGGGACAGGGCGCCACCGTTGAGGAAGCGCAGCTCGAATAAATCTTCTTTTTGCATAGTGCGTACAATGGACATAGCCGCCTCCGGAATTTTTCATCCTTTGCTGAATATCGTATCGGATATTGTAACAAGTATTGGCTGCGACGCGGGAATGAATGATAGCTGGGGAGTGGTGGATTATTGATACCGCGACAAACCCCCATCCCCCGGCCCATTGCCCCCACAAGGAGGGAAGGGGAGTTTTTCAAAAAATTACGGGCTTTTGAAGTCCCTCCCTCATTTTGGGGGAGGGATTTAGGGTGGGGGAAACGAGGGATATATCAACACATTCACCACTCCCATAGCTGGCGCCGCCGCGGCGATTATTGCGTCAGTCGCGAGCGGAGGCTGTTGCAGCGGTCAATGTCTTGTAAGATAAGGCACTGACGCTGGAGAAGCGCCGACCTGTCACTTTGACTGCGCGTCACGCTAGTCCGGGCAGCCCGCTCCCGGTTTGCCCGCGCGGAATGGAGGATGCCGCATGCCAAGCACGCCAGACTCAAAAGCTTTGTCGAAAGCGCGCTACACTCGCTTCGCCGATGGTTATGTGACTAGCGAGACGCACGCCCACGGCTCCGACTTGGACCGCCTGCTGGCGATCGTTCAGCCGCAACCCAACTGGACGGCGCTCGATATTGCCACCGGCGGCGGGCACACCGCCTTGAAATTCGCGCCCTTCGTCGCCCAAGTCATCGCCAGCGATTTGACGCCGCGCATGCTGGAGAGAGCCAGGCGCTTCATCGTTGAGGAGCGGGCGATCGACAATGTCAGCTTCGAGCAGGCGGATGCGGAAAACCTTCCTTTTGAGACGGACTGCTTCGATCTGGTGACCTGCCGAATCGCGCCACATCATTTCCCCGATGCCCAGCGATTCGTGAACGAATGCGCGCGCGTGTTGAAGCCCGCCGGCGTTTTCATGCTGCAAGATCAGGTGCTGCCCCAGAATCCAGAGGCGGCGCGCTTTGTTGACGGATTCGAGCGGCTGCGCGATCCCAGCCACAACCGCGCCTTTCATGAGGGCGAGTGGCAGGCGATGTTCGCGCGCGCCCGCTTCATTGTCGAGCACAGCGAGCACTACCTCAAGCGGCACGATTTCATCCCTTGGGCGCAGCGTCAAGGCAATGACGACGCCACCATCGCCGCTTTAATCCAAATGCTGCATGAGGCGCCGCTGGCCGCCCGAGAGTGGATGGATCCGAAGAATTGGGGCGGCGCTAACGCCACCTTCCTCAACCGGCATATCTTGATTCGCGGCCGGCTTGCCTAGCGGGAGACGACTTTGCCGAAGTTATTTGTGGCGAGCGGCATATTCCATCCCGAGCCGGGCGGACCGGCGACCTACCTGGCCTCAGTTTTGCTAAGCTTGCAAGAGAAAGGCTGGGCGCCGCGCGTATTGACATTTGGCGCATGCGCCGAGGATGAGTATCCTTACCCGGTAACGCGAATCGCCCGCTCGCCCTATCCGCTGCGCCTAGCCCGCTACGCTTTCGCGGCCCGAGAGCATCTGGCTTGGTCGGATATAGTCTACGCCCACACGATCGACCTGCCGCTCTGGGGCGATCGCGACAAGCCGCGGGTGTTGAAGGTCGTTGGCGATCAAGCTTGGGAGCGCTGCATGCGCCGGCGCTGGATTCCAGCCGATATTCGCATTGATGAGTTTCAGGCTTTTCGAGGGGATTGGCGCGCGCGCTGGCAGAAAGCGTCTCGCACACGGCAGATTGCGGCGATGGATGCCGTAATTGTGCCGAGCAAATATCTCAAGAGCTTGGTGGTTTCTTGGGGCATTCGTCAGGAGAAAGTGCATGTGATCTACAATGCGCCCCCGCCGATGCAGTCTCTCAGCGAGACGCGCGCCGAGATTCGCTCGCAGTTGAAATGGGACGATCGCCCGACCCTGATAACGGTCGCTCGCCTGCAGCGTTGGAAGGGCGTCGATCATCTCATCCGAGCGCTGAGCGCGATGACTGATCTGCGGCTCATAGTCGTGGGCGATGGTCCCGATCGTCCGCGTCTGGCGGCCTTGGCGGCGCCGCACGGCGATCGCGTCTTGTTCACGGGCCAGCTCGACAGGAAGCGCGTCCTAAGCCTAATAAAAGCGGCGGATGGTTTGGCGTTGTACAGCGGATACGAGGGCTTGTCTCATACGCTGCTGGAAAGCTTGCAACTGGGCACGCCGGTGTTGGCCAGCGATATTGGCGGCAATCGGGAGGTTGTGCGTCATGGCGTCAACGGGGTGCTTGTGCCCTATCCCGATGTCGCGGAGCTGCAGCGGGGCATCAGGCAACTGCTTGATCGGCGCCAAGAATTTGCCGCCAGCGCGCCCGCCGGGATTGATCGCTTTCAGATGGAAACGATGACGGCGCGGACCGATGCGCTGCTGCGATCGCTGCTGTAATGGCGGAGTTCAGTCCTCGTTAAAGCGATAACCGACGCCGCGGGATGTCAGGATATACCTTGGCTGCTGTGGGTTGAGTTCCAGCTTTTGTCGCAAATAATGAATGTATAGCTTGAGGCTGTCGACGGCATCGCGGTATTCCTCGCCCCAGGCTTGTGTGACCAGGTCGGCGCGGGTTACGACGCGCCCGGCGTTCCGCGCCAGCACAGCCAACAAGTTGAATTCTTTGGGCGTCAAATGCGTGACCGCGTTGCGAATCCAAACTTGCCGGTTCAGAAAATTGATGCGGAAATTGCCATTGTCGAAAACCAGTTCCGCGATCTGGCGCGCTTTGGTCGAGCGCCGCAGGCAAGCTTTGATCCGCGCGAGCAGCACGTCAGCGTCAAAAGGTTTGGTCACATAGTCGTCGGCGCCGAGCTCCAACCCCCTTATCACATCTTCCTTGTTTGTTCTGGCGCTGACGAAAATGATTGACGCATCGGCAAGATCTCGCAGTTGGCGGCAGATCGCCCAGCCATCCCTATCCGGCAGAACAGCGTCTAGCATCACCAGGTCCGGTTGCTGCTGATAAGCAATACGCAGCCCCTGTTGCCCGCTCAAGGCATGGTAGACCTCGTAGTCCAGCTGGCGCGCCAAGGTGGATATCACATCCACGGCCGGCTGTTCGTCGTCAATGATGAGTATCTTTCCCGCGCTCAAGATCCGTACCTGAACCAATTAATCGGTCTCTGAAATCCGACTGCGCGCGCTTGCCGCGCAAAGATCGAGCTAATCAGCGGCTTGACATAAAAGGACGCCGTACCGCTCTTGCCGGCTCGCTACTCATTTTGCAGCAGGCGTCCCCGAATCCGCAAGCGCCAGACGCGCATTCATCGCCTGGTCATTGGCTTGCGGAAGGCGAGGGCAATACAGGCGCGGCAATTCAACTGCGAATTGATGACAGCAGTTGCCGCGCTTGCGCTGGAAACTGCTCTGATGGTTGCTCTGCCGCTTCGATAGCTACTCTGAGAATGACGCCATTGGGCAGAATCCGGTATTCATCGGCAGTTGAGCCCGCCGATTCAACTTGACGCAGCGAGACAATGCCGCCGTCGGGCGCCTTGAAAACTACCTGTATGTGGCCGTAGTAGGCTTGGCTAGTTATGATGACGGACCAGGATCGGGGAAAATCCAAACGGAATAGCCCGGCGTCAAAGGTTTTGTCGGTGACGACGACGAATGCGCCCGGCGTATTCTTGATTTGAGGCGGCGCGGTGGCGGGAATAAGCGGGGCGCAGGCGGCGAGCGCGCAAAGCGTCCACAGCCAAAATCGGCGCGCGAGTACGAGACGCGGCATTTGGATCAAGCGGCTACATTTCCGCAATTGAACGGGTATCGGTCTTGCCCACGCCATTGACGCCTCGGATTGCGCGTATCGTATTCATCAACTGCGTAATATCTTCCGATTCGACGTAGGCGATGCAATCGTCGGGGCCGACCACCAGGTCGGCGCGCAGCACGCCATTGATGGCGCGGATATCGCGCAGGGAATCGGCAAAATCGACCGACATATTCAGCTGGATTAAGACATAAGCTGCCGGCATCTTTCGTCCTCCCTTCGAATGAGCGCACCTTCCTTTATAATCCTTTTTGTCCCTTAGAGCAATGCTCCCGGTTCACTCCCACTCGATGGTGCCGGGCGGCTTGCTGGTGATGTCGTAAGCGACGCGGTTGATGCCGGACACTTCGTTGACGATGCGGGCGCTGACGCGCGCGAGCAATTCGTAGGGCAGGCGCGCCCAGTCCGCGGTCATGAAGTCATCGGTGGTGACCGAACGCAGCACCAGCGCCTCTTCATAACTGCGATTATCGCCCATTACGCCGACGCTCTTGACCGGCAGCAGCACGGCGAAACTTTGCGCCGTACCTGCGCGCAGCAAGCCCGCCGCCTCCAATTCGTTCGTGAAAATGGCATCGGCGGCGCGCAGCTTCTCCAGCCGCTCCCAATTGAGCGCGCCCAGGCAGCGAATCGCCAGACCGGGACCGGGGAAGGGCTGACGCCAGATGATCGACTCTGGCAAGCCCAGCGCTTCACCGATGGCGCGCACCTCGTCCTTAAAGAGATCGCGCAAAGGCTCGACCAATTCAAAGCGCAGGTCCGCCGGCAGGCCGCCGACATTGTGATGCGATTTGATCGTCTTGGCGGTGGCGCTGTCGGCCGCGCTCTCGATGACATCGGGGTAAATCGTGCCTTGCGCCAGAAAGCGAATGTCTTGCAGCTTGCGCGCTTCATCGCTGAAGGTCTCGACGAATAGGCGGCCGATAGTCTTGCGTTTGGCTTCCGGCTCGATGACGCCGGTCAGCGCTGCCAAGAAATGTTCGACCGCATTCACGGCGATCAGCTTCATGCCTTGGTCGCAGCGAAAGACTTGGACGACCTCCTGCGCCTCGCCCTGACGCAGCATCCCGTGATCGACAAAAATGCAGGTGAGGCGGTCGCCGATTGCGCGATGGATCAGGGCCCCCGCCACCGCCGAATCAACGCCGCCGCTCAAAGCCAGCAATACGCGCTCCTCGCCGACTTGCTCCCGAATCCGCAGTACCGAATCTTCTATGAAGGCGGCTGCGCTCCATTTTGGCTGGCAGCGGCAAATCCTGAAGAGGAAATTGCCCAGGATCGCGTTGCCGGCTGGGCTGTGCCGCACCTCGGGGTGAAATTGCAGGCCGTAAAGCCGGCGCTCCATATCGCCAATCGCCGCCAAGGGGGAATTATCCGATTGCGCCAATACAGAAAATCCAGGCGGAAGCGCTTCAATTCGATCGCCATGCGACATCCACACCTGAATCTCCGTTTTCAAGCCATCAAAGAGCGGGCTTCGCCTCTCGTGCGAAATGATCGCGGGTCCATATTCTCTCTCGCGCGCGGCCGCCACAGTGCCTCCAAGCACCGCCGTCAGCAGCTGCATGCCGTAACAGATGCCGAGGATGGGGCGCTCGCTCTTGAGCAGAAATGGCGGGAGCTGGGGCGCGTCGGCTTCGTAGACGCTGCTCGGTCCGCCGGATAGCACATAACCGGCGGGCTGATGCCGATTGATGTGCTCAGCCGGGCTCTCGTGCGCATACACTTCGGAGTAAACGCCCAGCTCGCGGATGCGCCGGGCGATGAGCTGCGTGTATTGCGAGCCAAAATCGATGACGGCAATGCCGCCTGTCTTCAAGTCATCCATGTACGGTCATCTATCGCGCTGTCGCCGTTATCAGCGGCACGGGCGCGCGCCGCTAAAAGAATTGCTTTGCCAGCCGCAGTATTCCCTGATTCCAGGGCGCGCGATGCGATAAGCCCGATGCGCTGCGAACGGCATTTTGATTATCGAGGTACCACTGATAATTGCGAAGGAGGGCGTCCTTGTTGGAGTATTTTGGCTTGAAGCCGAGCTTCGATTCCGCCCGTTCGATTGATACATAAGAGTCCTTAGCCGCCGTCTCGTAAACCCATCGGTATAATGGCGAGAGATTCAGCGCTTCGAGAACCCGCAGCAGCCAGATCGCCGGCGCGGCCGGCAAGGGCGTCACCATTTTGCCATAGCCGGCATAATCGAGCACCGCCTGATAATCCTCGCCCATGGTGGAGAATTCGGCGGCGCCGATATTGAAGGTGTCATTTACGGCATCATCGGCGAGCGTAGAGCAGAGGTAGATAGCATCGCAGAGATCTTCGACATCCAACAGCTGATAGCGGTTGCCGCCATCGCCCAACAGGGGGAAGCCGCGCCCGTCCGTCGCCCAGTCGTAAAGCAGCGCGAAGACACCTAATCGTTCCGGACCGACAAAAGACTTGGGCCGGATCACCGGCACGACCATGCCCCGTTCGCGATGCGCGAAGCAGATGTCTTCCGCTGCCACTTTGGCTTCGCCGTAGGGTCCCACGCCGATGCGCGGGTCGTCTTCGCGCAGCGGATGATGCTCGGGGATGCCATATACAGCCGTCGACGAAATGTGAACGAAGCGCTTCACACCATGCCGATCGGCGGCTTCAATGACGTTCCGCGTGCCATCAATATCCGTCGTGCGGATTTCGTCCGGCGAATAAAGGGGCAAGGCGGCGGCGCCATGCACGACGAAATCTACGCCCGCCATCGCCTTGTCTACCGCGGCGCGCTCGCGAATATCGCCGCGAATCTCGTTTATCCGTTCGCGCTCGGGATAAGCGAAATCGGCGATATCGAGCGAGACGACTTCGTGTTCCCTCGCGAGCAAGTAGCGGCAAAGGTTGATGCCGAGGAATCCAGCGCCGCCGGTGATTAGGAAACGCGCCATCTATGCCCCGCCTTCATCTAGAAAATCGGCTGGCTGCGCCCAATTGCCGGCGAAGACAAATTCGTTCAATGTGTTCCGCTGCCGGGGCGTGGCTTCGCGCGCTCGTTGCGCATCGTCAAGATGGTCCAGATTCGTGGCGCGGTATCCCAGGGCGATAGCGGTAAAGGGTTCAAACTCGTCGGGAATCTGATAGGTTTCGCGCGCCTTTTCCGGGTAGATGCCGGCCATCTGATGCGCGTATACGCCGTGATCCAGCGCCTGCAAGACCATCTGGCTCACCGCCAGTCCGAGATCGTGAAAGGCGTGCCGGTTTGGCGCGGCGGTTTCCCGCAGCCTTTGCGTGACTGCGATCATCAAAACAGCGGCATGCCGCGCCCATGGCTGATTGCCTTCCCGCAAGACGGAAAACGCCTTTTGGAATTCTTTCGGATTCTGTCGCGGCGCGACGATGAAACGCCAAGGCTGCAAATTGAAAGAGGAAGCCGCCCAGCGCGCCGCCTCCAATACGCTCAATAAGGTCTCACGATCAATATCGCGCTCGCGGTCAAAGCCGACCGGGCTCCAGCGATGCTTGATCAGTTTGTGTATCGGTTGCCCTGTCGTCGGCAGCTTTTGCGCCGGCGTCGCCAGCGTGCCGCTAAATGTGGATGCAGCCGCATTCGATTTGTCACCCAACGCGTCAAAGACTTTCGGAGCGATCAGCCAGACCAGCTCGCCTTCGTCCACCCGTCTGCCGATCACGTCTATCCGCGCCAAGCCGCCCTTTTTCATTGCGGCGTCGACGCCAGTGATCTCGCTTACGAGCAGGCTCATATCGGGATTATGACCGACAAACATGAGCTCATCGTCGGCGCTGAAGTCTTGGGTCAGCCGGCGCAGATCGCTGAGGTCGAAGCCGAAGTTGACCGCTTCAGAGATTGTGACTGCCATGCCGAGCGCATCAGCGACGATCTCGGCGGTCTGGCGCGCTCTCAAGCGAGGGCTGCTGAATATCTGGCGCGGGGCGATACTCAAGCGCCTCATCACTTTTGCTGAGGCCAGGACACGACGGCGGCCCCGCTTGGTCAATTCGCGTTCGAAGTCGCTAGCCGCCAGATCTTCGGCGATACCATGTCGAAGGAAATACAGTCTCATCCTTGGGCTCCGATCTGGCGATTGGCTGCTGGCGCCGCGCTTGTTTATTTAGAGGCGGGCGCCTTTTCTTTCTTGGTGGTCTTGGTTTCGCTTTTGTTCTCGGCTTTGGTCGCCGCCTTCTCCCCGTCTTTGGCAGCCTTTTCTTTGCCGTTTTCGCCGGCGGGCTTGGCCGGATTCTTCGCCTTGTTATTGTCGTTCACATAGAATCCGCTGCCCTTGAAGATGATCCCGGCTGGTTGGATAACGCGGCTGACCGCCTGGCCCGTTGTGGGACAAGCCTCCAGCGGATTGTCAAGAAAGCGCTGCCGAATATCGAAGGTCGAGCCGTCCTCACGGCGATAGGTATATACGGGCATAAGCTTCAACCACCACTATCAACTCGTAAACTTGCATCAAAGGCATAATCTTAGCTGAATATCAGGAATAATTGCACAGGTAATTTCGCGCCGGATATCCCATTTGCCGAGCGCGGATTATGTAAGATCACCGCAGAGCCCGCGGAGCAAAGACTGTCAACACCGTGAGTTTGCCATTGACGCACTCTCACCACTTCACTATGAGACTCAACACCTAGCCATGGGAGCGCAACCGGCTCAGGGCTTGACCGCCTCGAAAACCATCGTCTCGTAGCGCATCGCCGCGTCGCTGCCCACATAGTCGCCATGCTGTTCGATGCCGCGCAGGTTTTCATCGCCGCTCTGCCCCGGCTCGACGCGCGTCACCGCGCTGAAGCCGGCTACTGTCAAAGCCTTAATCAGGGTCGGTTCATCATAAATGAACTTGTGCCGCCAACCGTGAAAGGAGTGATTGATGACTTGCGCCGGATTGTATTCGCCGATCTGGGGGCGGAAATTGTCCATTATCCAGCGGATGTAGGCCTGCTGCGCCGGGGCGCCTGGCTGGACGTATAGGGCGATGATTTGCGCCAGGTCCGGCGTCGCCAGGCGGATGCGGCCGCCGCTCTTTAGCACGCGCGCGCTTTCGCTGAGCATGAGCGCCGCTTCCTCAAATTCAATATGCTCGATAACGTGTTCGCTGAAGACGTAGTCGAATGCCGCGGATGGCAGCGGGAAGGGCTGAGACGCGTCGAGGTAGACTGCGCCCGGCGCGAACGGGTAGAGGGTGGTATTCAGCCAACCGCTCAGCATATTGTAGCCAGCGCCGATCTGCAATCTGGGCGACTGCGTCTCCCGCAGGTAGGCGCTAATTTTGCCCGGCGCCGTCCAGCGCCAGTATTGCTGCCGCAACCGGAAACGCAGACTTGCCATGCGCAGCCCTCTTCGCTTTCGAGTCTGAGACCATTGTACAGGCGCGGCTGAATGTGTACCATCTTGGCTGAGCCAGGCTCGGCAGGAGCGCCAGGCGATTTGGCGGCAATGAAAAGCGCGAGGCTTCTCATGATACGCTGCGGCGTGGACATGATCGAATACGATCGAATCGCCGCCGGCATCGAGCGGGGCGGCGAACGCTTCCTCAAGCGTTTCTTCACGCCCGGCGAGCGGCGGGATTGCGCGGACAAACCCTACCGCTTAGCGGCGCGCTTCGCGGGGAAAGAGGCGGTGGCAAAAGCATTGGGCACGGGCATTGGCGACATCCGCTGGCTGGATGTTGAAATCCGCGCCCCAGCGGAACGGCGAAGACCACAATTGACGCTGCACGGCCGCGCAAAGGACATCGCTGAAGAAATGGGATTAGTCGATTGGGATATCAGTCTAAGCCATAGCGATTCGCTAGCGATTGCGATCGCGGTGGCGAAATCGGAGGGCTAGCCCCCGTCAGGATTGTCAAACAGGCGCATTAGCTTCAGCGCGATCTGCAAGTTCAGCCGTGTATTTGCCGAAGACAGGTCGACAGCGCAAATCTCTTTTATCCGGGCTAGTCGATAATTCAGGGTGCTGCGGTGAATATGCAGCCTTTCCGCCGTTTGCACGCTGTTCCCGCCGGCATCCAGATATGCCTCCAGCGTGTTAAACAAGTCCGCCTGCCGTTCCGCTAGCAGCCGACGCAGGACCGGCGCCTGCAGATTTTGCGCCAGACTCGCGGGACCCGCATGATAAAGCGTATGGATGTAACCCAGGTCGTCGAAACGATGCACTTGCCGCGCGCTGTTAACCCGCTGGGCAATATCCAGCGCTTCGTTGCATTGCTGGTGGGCTGCGCCAACATTATGGGCGCCGGTCATCGCGCTGCTGACGCCGATCGAGACTTCGCTCTCGAGCCCCTCGATCAGCGATTCCGTTAGCGCAGGGATGTCTTGATCGGCTTGCGCAAGAATCGCGACTTGACCGGCGAATTGAGCCGCGACCGCCTGCGCTTGGCTTTGGGTCAATACTTGGTTGATCGAGCGGTAGGCGCGCGTGGACCTTGGAGGCTGCCCGTTGTAGATGCTCACCACTAGCATGCGATAGGGCAGGCGCAGATCAAGACCGTAGCGCAGCGACTGATCGCTGAGGATCGTCTGCGGCCCGCCATCGCCTTCAATCAGTTGCGCCATCAGACTGCCCTTCAGCGATGCTTCAGCCGTCTGCAGCGACTCTTGATAGAGCATCAGCAGGGCGGCAACTGTCGCGCCGATCTCAATCGCCATGATATCGATCGGGGAGAGCGCGTGCACATCGGCGATGATCCAGATATAGCCGTAGATTTCGCCATGCACGACGATCGGCGCCAGTAAGCGATCCATCTCCAAACCCAGCTCGGGCATGACTGGCAATTGCACGGGCCGCAGGCTATCGCGTATCTTCGGCAGATATTCGACAGCCAGCGCCTCGATCAGCTGCGGATTAGTGCGGCCGTGCTCAATCGTATAACGGCGAGCGGAGTCGACTTCGGCGATATTCTTATTGGCGATCGCCTCAAAATGCTCGTTCTCGATGCTTATCGAATGCCCGACCTGATCAGCCAGCATTTGCGCCAGCTCGCTAAAGCCGCCGCCCTGCAGCACCAGACGAGACAGCTGCTGCTGTATGGATAGCGCCCGGCTGATCGTGTCCAGGTTCTCTTCAGCGATGCGCTCGTTGATGACCTTGGCGATATCGACGAAGCGCGTTTGATAAGTCAGCTCAATGAGGGGCAAGCCGAGCTCATCGCCGATTTCGCGCAGGTAGTCGGGGATCTCGTCCACCAGCATGCCAATCGTGATGACGAGCGCGGCGATGCCTTTTTCCGCCAGCTGGCGCAGAAAGTCGCCTTGCGCATCAGCCGATTCCGGCATGTTGCTCACGGTCGTGAGCACCAATTCGCCGCCGTGCAGCCAATCGGCCGCGTTGGGTACGCTGACGTTGTGCACCCAGCGAATGGTCCGATCAAGCGCGCCGGCGCCGGCGACGACTTTCGCGTCTTGGAGGATCGGCAGCTGAAGCGCGTCTCGTAGGGTCAGCATGGGCAAGGCTTTATGGGCGAAGAGCCATTGGTGACGAGTATAGATATGGAAGGGCAATCGCGCAAAGGTCGTGAGCGGAGATTGGGTGGCTCAAGCCATCGGCATGTGGTGGCGCGCCGCGTAGCGACCGCTGACGTGGTGTGACAGCTGGCGCTCGATATCGGTGAGGAGGCCGGAAGCGCCGAAACGAAAGCGCTGGCTGTTCAGCCATTCATCGCCCAATTCCTCTTTGATCAGGATCAGCCAGCTGAGGGCGTCTTTGGCGCTGCGGATGCCGCCCGCCGGCTTGAAGCCGACTTTGTAGCCGGTCATCGTCTGGTAGGCGCGGATCTCCCGCGTCATAGTCAAGCCGACTTCCAAGGTGGCGTTGATGGATTCTTTGCCCGTGCTGGTTTTGATGAAATCGGCGCCGGCCATCAGGCAAACCTTGCTCGCGCGCGCCACCTGCCATAGCGGGCCGAGCTCGCCAGTCGCCAGAATCGTCTTCATATGGGCGTTGCCGCAAGCGCGCCGCATTTCGCGGACTTCGTCATAGAGCGCCGCCCAATTGCCGCGCAGTACATGCTCGCGCGAGATGACGATGTCGATCTCGTCGGCGCCCGCTTCGACTGACTGGTTAATTTCTTCGATACGCTGGGGAAAGGGATTCAGCCCGGCGGGGAAGCCGGTCGAAACTGCGGCGACGGGGATGCCGCTGCCGCGCAATGCAGACAGCGCATCCTTGACGCGCTGGTGATAAACGCAGACGGCGCCCACGGTCAAGTTCAGCGATTCGACAGCCAGCGCTTCGATCAAATCCTGGCGCAGGGGCTGCCGCGCTTTGGCGCATAGGCGCGTCACCTTGCCCAGCGTATCATCCCCAGCCAGTGTAGTCAGATCGATCATGGTAATGGCGCGCAGCAGCCAGGCTGCCTGCCAATCATTTTTGACGCTGCGCCGCGTCGCCAAGGTCGCGGCGCGCCGCTGCGTCGCGCTCAAGTTGACCGTGGTGGCGCGCACCCAGCCCATGTCGAGCGGAATGCCAGGATTGCGCGCATTAGTGTCGGTCGCCATACTGCTTTCCTCACTGCGGCTTTGTACGTTCGATGAAGGAGATCACTTCGCTGGCGATTTCGGCGCCCTTTTCCTCTTGCAAGAAGTGCCCGGCGCCGCGAATCGTGATCTCCGGCTGGTCGGCGGCGGTTGGAAAGAGCCGGCGGAAGAATGCCGCCGCGCCACCCAGGATGGGATCGCCATCGCTAAACATGATCTGGACCGGTTTGCGCCAGCGGGATAGCGCTGCGCGCGCCGCTTTCATCTCCTTGGCGCCGGGCATATCGGGCGTGATCGGTACCAGCGATGGGAATACTGCCGCGCCCGCTTTGTAGCTGTCGTCGGGGAAGGGCGCATCGTAGCCGGCGATAACGTCAACTGGCAATTCGTAATTGGTAATCGTCTGCGCGACCAGCCGTCCGACCTGCATGCGCGCGCCGACCTTTTGGCTGAAAGCGCGCCACTGCATGAAAGCATCGCTGATCTTTTCTTCGCCTGTCGGCAGGAAGGTATTGAGCGCGACCAGGCGGGCGAAGCGATGCCCATGATCGGCAGCGATCGTCAGCCCGAGTAAACCGCCCCAATCCTGACAGACGAGCGTGACATCACGCAGGTCCAGCGCTTCGATCAATCCGACCAGCTTGTCATAGTGCATGTGGAAGCTGTAATCTTCTTGAGCGCCGTACTTGTCCGATTTGCCAAAGCCGACCATGTCCGGCGCCACAACGCGGAAGCGCCGCGCCAACGGCGGAATCATTTGGCGGTAGAGATAAGACCAAGTCGGCTCGCCGTGCAGGCAGAGGATCGTTTCAGCGCCGTCGCCCTCGTCGATGGTGTGCATGCGCGTATCGCCGATGTCGACATAGTTGGGCGCGAAGTCGTAATCCGACAGATTCCGGAATCGCTCATCAGGCGTCCGCAGGATGATCATCGTTCGCTCCTTGTGAGCTGCCAAACGAAGAGTATAGCACAGCCCGCGACGCGCCCGCCGATACCTGTAGTCTGTAGTTGCGAGTGACGGGCGGCGTCGGCGGTTAGTGTCTACGCGACCTGCGTGCCGCTGGATGAGCATTGCCGCGCCTTTATATTACGTGTTTAGGGGCGACCCACGGGACGCGCCTGCTGTCGTCGGCGCGCCTGCAAGACGCCCCAGCCCGGTGAATTCCAGATTCCGGTCAAGACATCCGTGAGCTTCGCTGTATAATGCCTAAGAGTTCAACCGCACTTGAATTAACTGCCGAGCCAAGTACATGCTGGAAAAACTTGCGGAAGTCGAAAGCCGCTACCTCGAACTGGAAGCGTTAATGGGCGATCCGGCGATCGCCGCCGATTACGAAAAAGTCGCCGAGTTGGCAAAAGAACGGTCTAGCCTGCAAGACATCGTCGATGCTTTCCGCCGCTATCAATTGCAAGAGACTGAATTGGACGAGGCGCGCGAATTGCTGCAGGCGGCTGATGAAGCTGAGATGCGCGAGCTGGCTGCTGAGGAAGCTGCCGCGCTCGAAGCAAGCAATGCCGACTTGCTCGAAAAGCTGCGCTTGATGCTGCTGCCGAAAGACCCGCGCGACAGCAAGAACGTCATCGTCGAAATTCGCGCCGGCGCCGGCGGCGATGAAGCGGGCATTTTCGCTGGCGATCTGATGCGCCTGTATACCCGCTACGCGGAAGCCAACAGATGGAAGGTCGCGCTGCTTGATGTCAACGAGCAGGGCAACGGCGTCTTCAAGAACATCACATTTGAGATCAAGGGCGCTGGCGCATTCAGTCGGCTGAAATACGAAAGCGGCGTGCATCGTGTACAGCGCGTCCCGACGACGGAAAGCCAAGGGCGGATCCATACCAGCACCGCCACCGTGGCGGTCCTCGCCGAGATGGACGAAGTCGACGTGCAGTTGGACATGAGCGAAGTGGAGACGCAGGTGTTCCGCGCGCGCGGCGCTGGCGGACAGTCGGTCAATACCACGGATTCGGCGGTGCGCTTGATACATAAGCCGACGGGAACGGTGGTGGAAATGCAAGACGAGCGCAGTCAATTGCAGAACAAGCTGCGCGCCAAGCAGGTCTTGATCGCCCGCCTGTACGAAGCGGAAGCGGAGCGGCAACGCGCGGAGCGGGAAGCGGAGCGCCGCGGACAAGTCGGCAGTGGCGACCGCAGCGAAAAGATCCGTACCTACAATTATCCGCAGGGGCGCGTCACCGACCATCGGATCAACACCAGCAGTTATAATTTGCCGGCAGTCATGGACGGCGACCTTGACGCATTCATCGATCAGCTGGCGACGCAAGAGCAGGCGGAGCAGCTTGCGGCCGGCGCTTAAGCTTGGCGTCGCCACAATCGACAAGCGTTCGAAACGTCGTCCGCGTCCAGGCCTTGAATGTTCTTTACATCCTCTGAGTTCATCGTTTTTGCCACGTTAATTGTAGTTGTATTCTTTGTTACGGCGCAGCGGCGCCGCTGGCTGCTACTGCTCGTTGCCAGCTACTATTTCTAGGCCTTCTGGAACCCAGGTTACCTGCTGCTGATTGTGTTCTCTACCTTGGTGGATGACTTCGTCGTGCTGGGATTGGGTCTTGCTGAAGTAGAATGAATAGCTAGACGTCGGCTACTGCTGGCATTGAGCATCCTGGCGAACATCGGCGTGACAAAGCCTCGGCATTACGTTATCTTGGAGCGAATGGAGGAAATGGGAATAGACCGTCAAGTCGGCCGGGCGCGCGCGCTGCTATCGGATTTCTCTAATCCAATGGATGTCTTGCGCGAGCTGCCGCCGCTGTGATCCTGCAAACTGCGCTTAACCAAGCCAAGCAGGCGCTGAAAGCCTCCGAATCCGCTGATCTCGATGCGCAGGCGCTGCTGTCCCATTCCCTTGGCGTCGACCGCGCTTTCCTCTTCGCCCACGCCGAATCCGTTCTAAGCGATTCTCAAGCCGCCGCCTTCCAATCCGCGGTCGCGCGCCGCGCCGCTGGCGAGCCTATAGCATACATCATTGGCGCAAAAGGCTTCTACGACATTGATCTAATGGTCTCGCCCGCCACGCTCATACCACGGCCGGAGACCGAACTGCTGCTGGAGGAGGCGCTGCGCCTGTTTGAGGATGGTTCGCGCGTCACGGTCGCCGACATTGGGACGGGCAGCGGCGCGCTGGCGCTCTCTTTCGCGCGGCATCGACCGGCGGCGAATGTATGCGCGACTGATATTAGCGCGGACGCATTGCGGATCGCGCGCACTAATGCCGACCGCATGGGCCTCAAAGTAGAATTTCTTGAGGGCGATCTGGCTGTACCCTTGATTGAGCGCGGAATACAGGTTGACCTGCTGATGGCGAATCTGCCTTACATCGCTTCGGACGGCCTGGCGACGTTGGCGGTGAGCCGCTTTGAGCCGCGGCTGGCGTTGGATGGCGGTCCCGACGGACTAGCGCTCATCCGCCGCCTGCTGACGCAGATTCCGGCTGTCTGTCGCGCCGGCGCTCAGGTCTTGTTGGAGATCGGCGCGGAGCAGGGAATGACGGTCGCCGGACTGGTTCAAGAGCGCTTGGGCGCGCCTTGCGATATTCTGCCGGATTACGCTGGTTTGGACCGCATCGCGCGGTTTAGCGTTTAGCGCTTGCCATGCCGACGCGTGAAGATTTCCTCATTCGCGACGATGTGATCTTCTTCAATCACGGGTCCTTCGGCGCTTGCCCGAAGCCGGTCTTCGAACGATATCAAGCCTGGCAACTGGAGCTAGAGCGGCAGCCTGTCGACTTCCTCCTGCGGCGGCGCCCCGAATTGATGGGGCAGGCGCGCGGGCGCATCGCGGATTATTTGAATGCGCCGGCCCGCGAGATCGTCTTCGTGGCCAACGCGACAACCGGGCTCAGTCGCGCTGTCCGCTCGCTGCCGCTCCAGCCGGGCGACGAGATCCTGACCACCGACCACGAATATGGCGCGGTGAATCGACTGCTGGATTTTGTCGCGGGGCGGACCGGCGCGCATGTCGTCCGCAGCCGGGTGCGGCTTCCGTATACATCGGATGAGGTCTTCGTTGACGACCTATTCGCAGACGCTACGGGAAAAACCCATGCCATAATCATCAGCCATATCACTTCGCCAACCTCGCTGATCTTTCCGGTAGCGCAAGTCTGCCAACGCGCCCGTGAGCGCGGCATCTTGACGATCATCGACGGCGCGCACGCCCCGGGGCAGCTGCCTCTAGATCTAGCCGCCGTCGGCGCCGATATGTACAGCGGCAACTTTCACAAGTGGGTCTGCGCGCCAAAGGGTTCGGGCTTTCTTCACGTCCGCTCGGAGCGCCACAGGCTTGTCGATCCGCTGGTTATCTCTCATGGCTATTACCGCGGCAGCAGTTTTATCGAGCGCAATGAGTGGTTGGGCACACAAGATATTGCGGCTTTCCTGACTGTGCCGGCGGCGCTCGATTATCTGGCGGCGCATAATTGGCCCGTCGTCACAGCGGAATGTCACCAATTGGCGGCGCTGGCGCAAACGCTCTTGTGCCAGCATTATCGCTTGAAGCCGCTTTCGGAGAATCAGTTTTCCCAGATGGTGACGATTCCCTTGCCCGACTGCGATGTCGACTGCTTGCGGCAGCGGCTTCTCGATGAATATCGCATTGAAGCGCCGGTTGGCCGTTTCGCCGGTCAGTGCGGCATTCGCGTTTCGGTGGCTGCCTACAACAGGCTTGACGAAATCGAGCGGCTCTTCGACGCGCTGCAGCGTCTCATCGGCTAACGCGCAAAGGAGGCGATGGCATCAATGTAATAGGTCTGTGGCGCCATGTCGAGCGGCTGGATTTTGCGCAGGCGAAATCCCGATTCAATCAGCCCTTTGCTGTCCCGCGCCAAAGCCGCCGGATTGCTGCTGACGTAGACGATGCGCCCGATATTCATACGGTGCAGTGAACTTATAACGTCGTCGCTCAAGCCGCTCGCGGTCGGATCGACCAGCGCGATATCGTATTGCGCCTCGTTGTCAATTATGTCAACAAGCACGGATTCTACTGCGCCTTCAATGATGTCGACATTATCGAAATCGAGCAGATTGGCGTCGGCATCGCCGGCTGCAGGCGGATAACTCTCTACCAGGGTGACCAAGGCTGCGCCGGGCGCCATGAACGCGCTGAATACCCCCACGCCCGCATAGAGGTCGAGTATCCGCTCGCCCCCTTGAAGATCGGCCGCATTCATCACCTCGGCGACGAGGCTTGCCAGCGCGCCGATATTAGTCCGCATGGTTGAGCCGGCGGTGACGCGGAAGTTCCGTTCGGCTATTTGGAATGTGCTGTACGCGTCGCCGACGAGATTGACGGGCTCGCGGTCGGGCAAAATCAAGTTGACGCTAAGGGGCAGATCGGTGCCGAATTCGGGCGCGTCCTCGGTATCAATGGCGAAGATGAGCATCATGCGCCTATCCGACCCGCGACGCAGGGTCAAACGCTGGGCGTATTCGTAGTCGAGGTCCAGCTCCAGCAGCAAGTCGATGAGATCGGGATGCGCCAGGCGGCAATCGCTGATCGCCTCAATGCCGCGTTCATGGCGCTTGAGCCCCCAGCCACCCGATTTGGCGCGCAGCAGGCTGATGCTGTGGTTGTAAGCCCACTGCTCAGCCGCTGGCAAAATTGGCTGCAGCGCTGTCTCGATCAATTGGTCGGGCAGTTTGCCGATGCGGGAGAGTTGATCGGCCAGCACATCCTGCTTGAGCAGCAATTGCGCCGGGTAATCGATATGCTGCCATTGACAGCCCCAGCAGCGCCCCGGTCCAAAATGCGGGCAGCGCGGCTCGATGCGATCTTTCGAAGCGGCTATGAGCTGCGCGCCCTGAGCGAATAGAACTTTGCCGCGCTCGCCGCTGATCTCGGCTGTGATCGACTCGCCGGGCAATGTATAAGGCACGAAGACCGGCCTCCCGCGATAGACGCCCAAGCCGCTGCCGCCCTGCGCCATGTCACGGATGTCGAGGGGGATCGTCTTGCCAATCAGCGGATTTCGTCTTCGCCCTTTCCGCACAGGTCTTTGCTTAGCCATTAGTCTGTGTTGTTGTCCCGTTAGCAAACAAGGACAAGCTTTCCGCGCGAACAGTGGCGTGACATCCGGCGCATAAAGAGGCGAGCCACCGGGTCGCGTAGACACTGACCGGCGCGCGCCCGTACAACAGTTTGCATCATTCGTAAGTTACTTCTTGCTGCATCAATTGTCATGGCTCGCTCGGAATCAATTATGCAAAATTAACCGCCATATAAACAGAATCCCGCCAAATGGCGGGACTCTGAGAAGGTCGGTCAGAATCCGGCTATCCGCTGGGCGAGTAATCGATGCCGGCTTTGTCCAGCTCGCGCTGAATTATGCGCTCGAAAATGCTGTAAGGCTGCGCGCCGCTGAGAATTTGCCCGTTGATGAAGAAACCGGGCGTGCCCCGTACGCCGGCAATCTGCCCATCGAAGCCATCAATATCAACCTCGTCGATGTAACGGCCGTCATCGAGGCAGGCGGTATACTCCTCGATTTCGAGTTCGTACTCATCGGCTGTCTTCAGATAAAACTCATAGCCGAGCTCGCTTTGATTATCGAAGAAGGCGCCGTGAAATTCCCAGAACTTGCCTTGGGCGAAGGCGCATTGGGCTGCTGCGGCGGCCGGCGTCGACTCGGGCGTCAAGCGGGCGAAATCGCGGTAGACGTAACGGATATGCTCGCCGTAATTCTCCAGCAGGGGCGCAAAGGTCTGGTCGAAATGGCGCTTGCAGTAAGTGCAGAAGAAGTCGCTGAATTCGACGATTACGATTGGCGCGTCTTCATCGCCGAGATAGGGGTCGTCATCGACCAGGGCGAAGCGGTCGCTTTCGTCGGAAGCGGCGCCGCTGTCGCGCTCGTCAAACACGCTTTCGATGATCGCGCGCAACTGCGTTTCGTCCACAGTGACCGCTTGATTAGCTGGCGCTTCAAACATCGCTTTGCCGATTAGAATGCCGATGACGAAGCAGAGGGTGGCGATCAGCAGATAATTCAACGCTATGCGTGAATTGCCGCCCGGGGCATCGCGTTTTTCCGCTTGGGTCGCTTCATTGATGTCGGACAAGTTGGTCCCCTTGAATGGGTTTTCATCGTTGTTTCCTGTAGTTTACTTGACAAAGTGACGCTTGCCTATCGGTTTGTTGGCGCGGCCGCCTGTGTCGACAATTCCTAAGGGATGCGTTCACAAGTTATAATTGCCGACAGTAGCAAGAGCGGAGGGCAGCATTTGGTCGACAGAATGAAGGGACTGATCGTCAAAGAACAGAGCGGCTTCTATTGGGTCGAGGCGGAAGACGGGGAGACCTATATGTGCGAGCTGCGCGGCCGGTTGAAAGAAGAAGCCAAAACTTCCGACATCGCCGCTATTGGCGACCGCGCCGCGATCAGCACCCGGCGGGAAGAGGGAACCGATGTACTGATGGGCGTGATTGAATCGCTGGAGCCGCGTCAAAGTGTGCTGTCGCGCGCGCAACGCACCACCGGCAAACGCGGCGTCGGGCAAGCCGAGCGCGAGCAGGTGGTCATCGCCAATGCCGACCGCGCCCTTTTTGTATTTGCAGCCGCCCAGCCGGGACCGGATCTGGATATCCTGGATCGCCTTTTGGTGGCCGGTGAAAAGTCCGGCATAGACGAGTTGCTAATCATCCTCAACAAGATTGATTTGGATTACGCGCCGGATGTTGACGCTTCGATTGCTGACTACGAGCGCATCGGTTATCCGGTCATCCGCACGAGCGCGCTTGCGGGCGATGGCGTCGAGTTATTGAAAGGCGCGCTCAAAGGCGGCATTTCTGTTTGCACTGGTCCGTCCGGCGTCGGCAAGACCAGTCTGCTCAATCGCATTCAGCCGGGCTTGGGGCGCCAGGTGAAGGCGGTCGGGACTTACTCGGAAGAGGGCGTACACACGACCCGAGACAGCGCTTTGGTGCGCCTTGATGGCGGCGGCTATATCGCCGATACGCCCGGCATCCGCTCGCTTGCCGTCTGGGATATCGAGCCAGACGAATTGGATGCCTATTATGTCGATATCGCCCGCCAAGTCCTCGATTGCAAATTCAGTAATTGCACCCATACGGACGAGCCGGATTGCGCCGTGCAAGCGGCGGTCAAGCGGGGAAGCATCGCTGCCCGCCGCTATCGCAGCTACCTGGAATTGCGCGAAGAGCTGCGCGATACCTATATCATATACAATCGGTAGGGGTGAAACGGCGCCGCGCGCAGACACCGCGGGTCAGTCGCCCGTTTCATTCCTCGAAGAGATTTTCCCCGTGCGAGAGCCGGCGCGCGATGGTGTAGGTCTGCAATTGCGAGCGCATGGTTGGGGCGTGCGCCGCCAGGTAGCGCGCGGCCGCGATTAGCACATGATTTGCCCGCTCTTCTGATTCCCGGCGGATAACGCTGTACTGATTAAAAGCCGCTTCCACGCATTGGATCGTGTGGAAATCGCGATCTTCGCGCAACAGCAACTGTCCCATCCGCGCCATCAGCTTTTCCGGGCAGCCGCCGCTGACCAGATACTGCGCCGCCAGCGCGCCCGCCTGGTTTACCTGCTGCTGCAAATTGAGAAGCGGCGCAAAGTCATCGAGCAGCCGAATGGGATTGGAAACGCTATCGGGCTGCGGCAGGCGCACGGATGGCAGATTCAAAAAGCGATCGAGATAAATGCTCATCGCGGCGTCGAATATGCCGCGCGTCAAGCCGATGGATTCGACGCGCGCCAAGCCTTGATGCGCGGCGTTGGCGAAAGTAAAGGTGTGCAGAGCGGTATCCCAGTCACCGAATTCATTGCTGGTGTGGAAATGGGCGATGCGGCGGGCGGCGGCGTAGGCGACTATGCCAGCCAAATCGACCGGCGCAACGCCTTCGCGCAGGCAGTTGAGCAGCAGGTCGATGATCGCCGCCGGATCATCGCCGAGCAAGGTCGGGAGCAGTGCCTCGACTTCATAGCTGGAGACGCGCCCCGTCCCCGTCTCCAGCGCTTCCGGCAGTTTTTCAAACGCGGCTTCCAGCAGCGGGATTAAGTCGATTGGCTTGCGCCAGGCGTTGGATTCTTCCATGCGGCGCGCATCGGTCAGGTTGGGCACGACGCTGGTGAAAGCCAGCTCGGCGTGTTCCCAGCCAGCGAGATCGACTGAGGTCAGCGCTTTGTTGATGAAATCCAGGGTATGCCCGGCATCAAGGTAGCGATGATCGGTCGCCGCTGTGAAGAGCATATCGGCGATTTGGACATCATCGGCGCCGGCTCTTAGCGCGGAGACGATGGCGCGTTCGCCTGCTTGGGCATCGCGCACTTCGACGAATTGTCGGAACCATGCCTTCAAGGTTGGGATGTCGGTTTCATCATTGGGCAGCGGACGCGGATTGAAGCGCGGCGACATGCCGGCGGTATCGCTCGCCACATCAGCCAGCCCGTGGAAAAGCGCCAGCGGGCGATCATCGGCGTCGAGATAGGGGACCAGATTGATCGTACAACCGAGCGTGGTCAAGCCGCGCCCCCAACCCATGCCGCGATAGAGCGTGCCGAAATCTAGGCCGATGCGGAAGGGCTCGGCCGGCGCTACGCCTTGCCTCAGCAGATTGATCACGGCTTTGGCGACCACCAGGCTGAGATTGTGCTGCAAGCCATCGCGCAGGCGATTGCGCTGATGCTCAAGCGTGCCGCCATTGGCGCGCAGATCGACGTAGATCTCGCCATCGCGCAGCTCTACCGGGAAGCTGTCTATATCGTCCGCCCAGAGATCAAATGCGCCGCCGCTGGCCAGGTCAAAGCGGGCGTGATGCCAGTGGCAGCTCAATATGCCGTCTTCGACCGAGCCCTTATCCAGGGGAAAACCCATGTGCGGGCAGCGATTATCAAGGGCGTAGACCTTGTCGCTATAGAGGAAGAGCACCAAAGTCTTGCCGTTCGGATGGACGGTAATGCTGCCTTTGCCTTGCAATTCCTCGAAGCGCGCGACCGATACGAAAGCGTCTCTTTCCTTTAGCATGATTCGCCTCCACGCATCCCACGTACTGCAATATGCTTAGGTCTTGTATTTGATGCCGCAGCGGCGACAAATGTCGTCATTCTATTGATGAGATAGGCTGCTGCGCTCTTACATGATTGGCGGCCCGCGGCGCAGTGGGGCAGTCCCATCGGAAGCGGGCGACTCGCCATGTCGCCCGAAAACACAAATCGCAACGGCAGCGGACGACCAGATTGGTCGCCCCTACAAGGCTTGATTGGTATTAGCGAAAATCGCCTGATTTTCTGCCCCCATCCCCCAGCCCCTTACCCCAAAATGAGGGAAGGGGAGCTTAGCCCAGTGCGAAACAGTACACAGATTGCGATTTCGTCTCGTTATTAGGATCTGTCATGCAGTATTCTGCCCATTTTTCATGCCGGTCTTGTAATACCAATCAAGCCTTACAGAGAACACTCTTGTGCATGACTTGCTTGCGCTTACTGAGGACCCTGATAGGGCTTTTAACGCGCTGCTTCGGTGGTCAATGTCGGCGGTCAGTTTCGGAGGGCAATGTCTACGTGCCCTACGCGACCTTTTGTTCGCCCCTTCCCCTCTATTCTGTTATACAGTCACAGCTATGGACCCCGGTTACGCTCAGCTCTCAACTTCGGCGGCGCGACGTTCATTTTGCCGATCGCGCCGCCTACCAAAGCGAAAATTGACCTCAAACACAGAACACCCCCGCTGTATCTATACTGTGTCAATACTATTCTCGTTTTTCCCGGTTTTTCCGGGAGTATTCAGCGAGTATTCAGCGACATTTTATCGATTCTTCAAGCACAGTTGCGGGCTTCCTAAGAGGCTGATCGAAGCCGCCGAGAAGCCAGAACCAAGAGTACGATGGCTGTGAAATCGAGCCGAGTTCTTAGAAGCGGACAAGCCTTACAGATTTTGCTGGTACCGGCGCGACGGGAGTGGTGAAGTTGATGATATGGACTTAGCGCATTCATATCAAGATGTGTGTACGGGCGAGCCGGTGGCTCGCCCCCTCAATATCCTCGGTGTGCTCGGTGGTAAAAACCATTACAGAGTTCGGAATTATCGCATATCCATAATTCACCACTCCCCGGCGCGACCGACCGCTTGTTTGCTGGCAGGTCAAGTGCTAGACTCACTGCGGTGAACCGGAGGAAATCGCTTGCCCGAACAGGCGCTCTATCTCAAGTGGCGGCCGCTGTCTTTTGATGATGTTGTCGGCCAAGAGCACATTACGCGCACACTGCGGAACGCCTTGATCCGCGGGCGTATCCGCCATGCGTATCTCTTTTGTGGTCCGCGCGGCACGGGCAAGACGACTACGGCGCGTCTGCTGGCGAAAGCGGTGAACTGTACGCATGAAGACGCGGCCAAGCGCCCCTGCAACGATTGCGCCAATTGCCTGGCGATTAACGAAGCGCGCTTCCTCGACCTGATCGAAATTGACGCCGCCTCGCATACCGGCGTCGATGATGTGCGCGAGTTGCGCGACAAGATCGCATTTGCGCCGGGCGAGGGCAGCTACAAGGTCTACATCATTGACGAGGTGCATCGCTTCAGCGGCAACGCCTTCGACGCGCTATTGAAGACCTTGGAAGAACCGCCGGAACACGCGATCTTCGTCTTGGCCACGACCGAAATTGACAAAGTGCCGGCCACGATCAAGAGCCGCTGCCTGCAGTTTGAATTTCGCCGCGTGTCTCTAATGGAACTCATGCGGCGCTTGGCAACCATCGTCGAGCATGAATCGCTATCAATCGAGCCGGCGGCGCTGGAACTCATCGCGCGGCAGAGCACCGGCAGCGTCCGCGACAGCATCAGCCTGCTCGATCAGATCGTGGTCGATCCTGAAGAAACCATTACGTTGCCCATGACGCGGACGCTGCTAGGCACAGCTCATGCGCTTCAAGTGGCTGAAGTGGTTGAAGCGCTGGCGGAGCAAGATATCGCGCGCGGGATCCAGTTGATCAATTTGGCGATTGACGGCGGCAGCGATCCTCGGCAGTTCGGTCAGCAGCTAGTCACCTATCTGCGCAATGTGATGCTGGCGCAAACGGCCGGCGTTGAACTCGTCGAAGCATCGCAGGAAGAGCGTTCGACCTACGCGGCGATGGCTAAGCGATTCAGCCGCGCGCGCCTGTTGAATTCGATCCGCGCATTCAATTCGGCGGTCAACAATTATACCGGCGGTTGGCAGCCGCAGCTCTCGCTGGAGCTGGCGCTGATCGAGGTCTTGCAGGGTGAGGAGGCGCCGGTAACGCAGGCGACCGTGACGCCTGCGGCCGCGACGAAACCGCCGCCGCCCGCGTCTGAAGCGCCTCAATCGCGTTCCGCCAATGTCGAAGATTTTGAACGCGCTGCGGCAAGCGCGCCGGGCGAGCCGCCGGTTTATCCAGCCGCGAAGATTAATGATGGCTGGTCGGATCTATTGGCGCAGGTGTATCGCTACAATAAGAATCTGCCGCCGCTGCTTGAGAACGCGCATGTTCGCGCGATCGAGGGAAACCGTCTGATCCTGGGCGTGACGAACGAGGTATTTGTGCCGATGATCGAAGCGCCGAAGCGCGCCCGCGTCGTTGAGCAAGCCATCCATGATCTGCATGGCGTTAAACTGTTGGTGCAAGTGCGCGCGGTTGATGCGGTTATCGTGCCCGAGGCGGCGGCTGAAATCGAGGAATCGCCAGCGGACGATCCGCTTATTGCGATGGCGCGGGAGCTTGGGGGCGTGGTTGAAGAGTAGCGCCCTCATAATGCGCATTGCGGTTGTTGATTGCCGGTTGGCGCGGCGAGTATAATCAGAAGCGGATTAGTCGAAGTCTCAGGAGACAATGTATGGCCAAGCGACGCGGCAGTAGACGCAGTTCTTCCGGTTTGCCGGGCGGCGCCAATCCGATGGCAATGCTGCAGAAGATGCAGCAAGATATGGCCGAGGCGCAGGAAAGCCTGGAGCATGAAACAATTGAAGTGTCCGTCGGCGGCGGCGCGATAAAGGTTGTCATAACGGGGCATCAGCGGGTGCAATCGGTGGAGATAAACCCCGATGTCATTGACCTGGACGATGAAGAATGGGTGGCTGATTTGCAGGATCTGCTGGTGGCCGCGGTGAATCAAGCGATCGAGCGGAGCCAGGCGATGGCGGCGGAGCGTATGGAAGCCATTACTGGCGGCTTGGGCGATGTCCCCGGCTTGGGTGGTTTGCTTGGCTGAGGCGCACGCAAGCAAAGGTCGACGGCGCAGTGATTCGCGGTTCTTGGCGCAGTCCTGGCGGCGATCATGAGCAGCGCGATTCCGGAACCAGTGACCAAGCTGACGGAAGCCTTTTCGCGCTTGCCGGGCGTAGGTCCAAAAACGGCGTCGCGCCTGACGTTTTTTCTGCTGCGCGCGCCCGATGATTATTCATTGAGCCTGTCCGCCGCTTTGACCAACCTAAAAGCCCAGACGCGCTTTTGCAGCAACTGCTTTAACATCACCGTGGATGATCCCTGCGCCATTTGCGATTCAAGCGAGCGCGATGGTGATACGATTGCCGTCGTTGAAGAGCCGCTGGATCTTATGGCGCTGGAGCGCACGGGCATCTACCGCGGTCAATACCATGTGCTTCACGGCGCGATATCGCCGGTGAGCGGCATCGGTCCCGATGATCTCAAGATTCGCGAGTTGGTCGCCCGCGTCAAGAATGGGTCGGTGAACGAGGTGATCATCGCGACCAATCCCGGCATGGAAGGCGATGCCACCGCGATGTATCTGCAGCGCGAATTGGCGTCCACGAACGTTCGCGTGACGCGGCTGGCGCGCGGCTTGCCGACCGGGGGCGATTTGGAGTATGTGGATTTGGTGACGCTCATGCAGGCGCTGGAAGGACGCAGCGAGCTTGGTTGACATCCGCCCGCCAACAGCGTCCGCGCGAAACTGGGGCAAACGTCGCGAGAAATATCGAAACGTAAAGATGGCGAGGAAGTGATCAAGCGTATCCACATTGTCGGAGTTTGCCACTTGTTTGAAGAGTCTCTTGACATTGGAATTGCGCGCTGATAAGCTAGGTGTCAACGGTGAGAGAGAGCCTCTCGCTTTTTTGTCCCGAGATTGGGGCGAGTGCGGATTAACAGCAGAATAGCAGGTTAAGACAGAGCGAATCAAAC
>JAPPFH010000098.1 GCA_028875185.1 Chloroflexota bacterium
AACAAGATTTAGGGTGGGGGAAACGAGGGATATATCAACACATTCACCACACCCGGCGACGCAAAACAGCCCCGCCGGATTGACGAGGCTGAGTTTTCTGCCGATGCGGCCTCAGGCTTTAGACTTTGCAAGTGTTGGTTGCTACTTGGGCGTGGTAATGCGCCATGATGTCGACCGTGACCGCTTTCTTACCTTTCCTGACATTGCCGTAGAAGCCCGACTTCAGCTTGTAGCTTTTGTGTGTGATTTTAGCTACCCGGTTCTCCTTCGCCGCGATATCCCAATAGTAGAGATAGGTGGCGGTGACGCTGCCGGCTTCTTCAGCTTTGGCCGTGCAACTGGCGATATTGTAGCCCCGATAAAATATCGGCGCTTCGTTGACGCGCTCCGCAGCCAGAACCGGCAGCATAAACGCGGCGAACAAAATAGCGATGAACCACAGGCGAGCGACTTGCTTCATGACAACCCTCCGCGACGCAAAATGGACAAGAAAAGAAAATACATTGAACATTGATGGAATCCTCACAAGATGGCGAGACATTTTACTGGCGCCAATCTGCCGAATTGGCGGCGCGTTCGACGCTTTGCCAAGGCGTCCGCTAAGCGCGAAACGCATATTCTGCTAGAATGTGCTGGAAGCTGAGCGAGAGTAGCGGGCGGAGATTCTAACGAGATGAGACTGGCCTGCCTGTTGATGACAATCATGCTGCTATCGGCCTGCGGCGATACCGGCAACGAAGCCGACGATGCCAAGTCGGCGCAGCGGCTGCTGCCCAATCTTGTCGGCTATTCGGCATCCGACATTGACGCCACGGTCGATGGCGCCTTTGCCGCGGTCGGTGGCGCGGCGCTGATGGGCGGGCAATTCGGCCTCACCGCCGTCCTCGCCAAAGCGGAACAGATCCTGCAATGCTTCCAGGATCGCGGCGCCCTGGCCGCCCGCTTTTATCAACATAGCGATACTTCGCTGACCGCGCCCAAAATCGGCGCGTCGTTGGTCATCAATCAATCGCGCGTCAATCAGGAATTGATCAACTGCGCCCTCGGCGGCCAAGAAGACAATGCCAGCGCGCAGACTTTCAGCATTGAGCCTTGCGCCAGCGCCGGAACGCTGAATTACGAAGGCGATACGATCAGCTATGTCTACGTTGGCTCGCATCCGGATGTCTGCGATGTATTCCAGCTTCACTTTGACAATCTAGCGAGCGCGGGCGAATGACGGCGAAACTTGCGCCAACATATCATGCGCCCGCGCCAAAACAGGACTTGTGTAGGGGCTACCCATTGGGTCGCCCGCCGGAGCGCAAATTTGTAGGGGCTACCGGCGTTCGCTGCCCGCGCGGCCTGAGCGCCCCATTGGATCGCGCGCCTAAACGCAAATCGTAAAAATTGAGACGAGTGACATGAGGAATAACAGATGACCAACTTCAATGGATTGGGTATGCACCTTGGCAACTTGTCGCGGCTGTCAGACGCCAAATCGCGTTCGATCAGCGCCGAGAATTTCGCCGGCGGCAAAGGGGCGGGCGGCATGGCGACTGACGGCGCCGGCGCCATCCCCGCTCGCGATCTCGGGCTGGGCTGGAAGGTCTCGCCATCGGTACGCATCGCGGCGGGCGACACTTTCACGATCGCCGATATCGACGGACCGGGCGCGATCCAGCAAATCTGGCTGACGCCGACTGGCAATTGGCGCTTCTCCATCCTGCGCATCTATTGGGACGGCAGCGAGCAGCCTGCGGTCGAATGCCCGGTCGGCGACTTCTTCGGCGTCGGCTGGGGCGAGTACGCGCAGCTGACATCGCTGCCGATCTGCGTCAATCCGGGCAGCGCCTTCAATTCATACTGGGAGATGCCCTTCCGCAAGCATTGCCGCATCACCATGAGCAATATCGCCGAAGAAGAGATGACGCTCTACTACCAGGTCAATTACACGCTCACCGATGTGCCGGAAGACGCCGCCTATTTTCACGCCCAATTCCGCCGAACGAATCCCTTGCCTTACAAAGATGTCTACACCATCGTTGACGGCATTAGCGGGCGCGGGCATTATGTCGGCACCTACATGGCTTGGGGCTCAAACAACAACGGCTGGTGGGGCGAAGGCGAGATCAAGTTTTATATGGACGGCGATGAATTTCCCACCATCTGCGGCACAGGCACAGAGGATTACTTCTGCGGCTCATACAACTACGACCCCAGCCCGCGGCACGACCAGGGCTATGTCGCCTATACCACGCCTTACGCCGGCTTTCATCAGGTAATCCGCCCCGATTCCGATTATCGCTCACAACTTCGCATGGGCATGTATCGCTGGCATATTATGGACCCGATCCGCTTCGATACAGACCTGCGCGTGACGATGCAGGCGCTGGGCTGGGGCTACAATCGCCGCTACCTGCCCTTGCAAGATGACATCGCATCGGTGGCTTATTGGTATCAGACGCTGCCTGCGGCGCCCTTCCCGCCGCTGCCCGAGCGCGACCAACTCCAAATCATCTGAGGCGGAAGCCGCCGGCAAGTCAGGACTTGGTTCACACATAATGACGAACCCGAAACCATTTTGAGTTGCAGGGGCGAGCCGGTAGGTCGCGTAGACACTGACCGCCGCTCGCCCGCTGCTTGCTAATAATTCGGCGTGGGCGACTCGCCGGGTCGCGTAGACACAGCCCGTCAGTCGCCCCTACAGAATTCGCTAGGGCAGGGCTTTAGCAAGACAGATTTCGTCATATAGCCGTTCATAGCTGTCAGCGGTTCGCTCCCAGCTGTATTCGGCTTCGATCAGCGCTCTGCCTTTTCGCGAGAGAAATTCCCGCCGGGCATCGTCTCGCAGCAGCCGCAGGGTCTCCGTGGCAATCCGGTCGACCGGCGCGATGATCGCTGATTCGCCATTACGCACATTGATGCCATCGACACTGAGCGGCGTCGCCACGACGGGGATGCCCATCGCCAGCGCTTCCAGCACTTTATTTTTGATTCCAGCGCCGATCCGCAGCGGGCAAACGAAGACGGTCGCCCGCGCCAGGTAGGGTCTCACATCCGGTACCGCTCCCGTCACCTCGATATGGCTATTGCCCAGCGCGCGCATCCAATCCGGCGGATTGACCCCCACCAACTGCAGCTTCACGCTCGGCGCTTTATCGCGCAGCTGCGGCAGCGCCTGTTCGACCAGGACGCGGGCGGCATCCTCATTGGGCGCGTAATCATAATTGCCGACGAAGAGCAGCGTCGCCGGATCGCGTCGGCGGCGCAGTGGTTCAAAGCGCTCAACCTCAATGCCGATGGGTATCACATCGATATTCAGCCTTGGCTGCAGCCCCAGCAGCATCGCGCGGTCGACATCGGAAATGACCACGGTCCGATCGTAAGGCGTGAACATGAAGCGTTCAAAGCGGCGAACGATTGGCAGACGCAGCCCCGCGCCGAGCTTTCCCAGGCGGGCGGCCGACTGCAAATAGAGCGCATAAGATTCGTAGGGCGTGATCACATTTGGCAAATGGGCGAAGAGTGGATGGAACTCATAAACGCTGACGGCGCCGAAGCAGTGCACAAGGTCGTAATCATGTCGGTTTAGGTACTCGTCTATCTTCCGCCAGAGAGCGGGGCAAAAGCTCGCGGCCTCCGCCGCCGCAAAACGGGTCGCGGGGAAAAATAGGCGGCGCAGGTAGGCGCTTCCCGTCCGCCGCGGCTCCGGTATGAGCTCGATATGCCGGAAGAAGCGCTCGTATTGCGCCCTTTGCCCGGCATCATCGCCGTGATTGGAGAGCGCCAACAGGTCGATGGTGTAGCCACGCCGCGAAAGCTCGCGCGTCATGTGCCGGAAGATCAGGCGGTCGCCAAGGTAGGTGGGATAGGGCGGGCAGCGGGAAATTAAGAGGACGGTTTTCATGGGCAAACGGTCGCTGGCAATCCCCGCAATCGTACCAGCGCTTGGGGAATTCCATAAGCCCGCGACCAAAAAGAAAGACCCACTGGATAGGTGAGTCTTACACAGTGCCAAGGCCCAGACTTGAACTGGGGACACCCGCATTTTCAGTGCGACGCTCTACCAACTGAGCTACCTTGGCGTAGGGGCAGTGAGTGTAGAGCGGCGCTCGGCAGATGTCAAGAATCAACTGGGCTGAGGTGTGGTGAATGTGTTGATATATCCCTCGTTTCCCCCACCCTAAATCTTGTTCCCCCTCGGTCCCCGCCTCACGGGGGATGTTTCCCAAAATGAGGGAGGGACTTCAAAAGCCCGTAATTCCTTGCAAAACTCCCCTTCCCTCCTTGTGGGGGCAAGGGGCCGGGGGATGGGGGTTTGTCG
>JAPPFH010000051.1 GCA_028875185.1 Chloroflexota bacterium
GGGGGCAAGGGGCCGGGGGATGGGGGTTTGTCGCGCTATCAATGAAATTCACCACCCCCAAACCGCTCACGATCTCGCAGCCATTGGTCATCCCGTGTAAAATGATAATCAAAAGCGCGGAAGAAAATGACGGAAGCGAATATGAGATCACCCTTAGTTTCAACGTCTTGGCTGGAGAAACATTTGAATGAGCCGGATCTACGCATTGTCGAGCTGCGAGGCAAAGTGCTGCCACCGACTGATCCGCCGCCGCATTACTTCACCGATCGGGCGGGATATGACGCGGGTCACATACCAAATGCGGCATTTGTTGATTGGCAGGTCGATATCGTTGAACCGGGATCGCCATCAAACGATGTCGCTTCCCCCGACCGTTTCGCCGCGTTAATGGGCGATCTCGGCATCAGCAACGATTCGACAGTCGTCGTCTACGACAATGCCGCGAGCATGTTCGCCTGCCGCTTGCGCTGGGCGCTGCGGTATTACGGTCACGATCGCGTTTTTGTTCTCGATGGCGGCTGGGACAAATGGCGGGCTGAAGGGCGGCCAGTGAGCGCGGCGATCCCGCAATTCGAAAGGGGCGGCTTTGAGCCGAGCGAAAACGCCGGATTGAAAACGACAGCGACTGAGATACTGGCCGGCGTCAAATCGGGAGCGATGCAGCTGATTGATGTGCGTTCGCCGGCGGAATACGCGGGCCGGGCTTCACGCGCGGCGGTCGGCGGGCGCATTCCGTCAGCCATCAGCTTGCCGCGAAAGACCATGGTCGCGGATGATATGACCTTGAAAACGCCGGAAGCGCTGCGGGAATGTTTCGCAGCGAATGGCATTGCGCTTGACGCGGACGAAACCGTGATTTACTGCAATTCTGGCGTCTCGGCTTCCTACGGCATGCTGGCGCTGGAAATCGCCGGCGGGCGCAACCTGCGCCTCTACGACGGTTCGTGGAAAGAATGGGGCAACGACCCGGCGACGCCCAAGGAGACAAGCATTTAACGTTATTCAGCGGCGATGGCGCTAGGCGAGCAAGTAAGAACCGGGATATTTTTGATGTCACTAGATTGGCGCGGCAAGGGTAGCGAAGCAAGAGGGAGTGAAGTCACGCGTGGAAGTTAGAGCGTATAAGGACGAATCCGCCTTTGCGGTATTGAAATCGGTGTGGAATAAGCTGCTAGCGCGCGCGCCGATGAACCGCGTTTTTTATACCTGGGAGTGGCAAAGCACCTGGTGGAATGCCTACGAACCGGGCGAACTTTGGATTCTGGCTTGCTACGATGAAGGCGTCGTCAAGGGCATCGCGCCCTTATTCATCGCCGAGAATCAGCTTGAACGATCGGTCCAGATTATTGGCTGCGTTGATGTGACGGATTATCTGGACTTCATCGTTGAGGAAGAGCAAATGGCTGAGGTATACGCAGCCTTCGCCGATTATTTGTGGGACCATCGCCGCGAGTACGACGGTCTTGACTTCTGTAATATTCCCTTTGATTCGCCAACCCAACGGCTGCTGCCTGATCTGCTGGAAAGCCGCGGTTTCAAAACCCTTGTCGAGCAGCAGGAGGTTTGCCCGGTTATCGACTTGCCAGCGACTTGGGGCAGTTACTTGAGCTTATTGCACAAGAAGCAGCGACATGAAGTAAGAAGAAAGATGCGGCGGATTCAGGGAAGTGAAAAAGCGATAGATTGGTACATCGTCAATGGACGCTACGATTTGGACGAGGAAGTAACGCAGTTTATCCGCCTCATGGCCGCTAGCGATCCGGAGAAGGCTCTTTTCTTACAGAATGAGAGCAATTTGCGCTTTTTTCACGCGATAGTACCGCTGCTGCAAGCGCGGGGTTGGCTGCAGTTAAACTTCCTGACTGTCGGCGAAGAGCGCGCCGCGGCCTACATTAATTTCGTGTATGGCAACCGCGTCATGGTTTACAATTCCGGGCACTCGCCGGAGTCTTATGGCGACTTGAGCCCGGGAATTGTGCTGCTGGCTTACAACATCCGTCACGCCATTGAGCAGGGCTTCGCCTATTACGACTTCTTGCGTGGCGATGAACCCTACAAATATCGCATGGGCGGCCGCGACACGGCGGTGATGAATATCCGCGCCAGCTAGTTTTTTTCCTCGCGCGGCGGAGTACAGATGCCAATTCGACGAATCGCGCTGATTAGCGTGCATGCCAGCCCGCTCGCGTCCATGGGCGGCGCCAAGACCGGCGGCATGAATGTCTACATCTATGAGCTGTCGCGCGAGTTAGGACGGCAGGGGATCAGCGTCGATATATTCATCAGACGCGCCTGCCCCAGCGCAAGCGCGGTCGATGAGTCAATTGGCGAGAATGTTCGAGTAATCTCGCTGGCGGCTGGTCCGCCGGAGCCATTGCCGCCCGCCAAGCAATTTGAGTTTCTATCGGAGTTCACGGCGAGCCTTATTGCATTCGCGACGCGGCGAAACTTGCATTACGACATTGTTTACAGTCATTACTGGCTGAGCGGGTGGGTCGCGTCAAAACTCAAGGAGGCCTGGGGGATCCGCTTTGCGCACATGTATCACACCCTCGGGCACATGAAGAAACGCATCGAAGACAAATCCCATTATCAACCGGATCGCCGCATCATGACCGAGATGAGCATTTTACAATCGGCGGATCGCGTGGTTGCAGCCACCCCGGCGGAGCAGGCGCAGCTGCGTTGGCTTTACCGCGCGGGACGCAAGCAGATTGTCGTTATACCGCCGGGCGTGAACACTGAGCGCTTCAACAAAGTCATGTCTCGTGATGTGGCGCGCGAGATTCTGGAGGTAAATCCGGAGAGTAATTTGCTGCTGTTTGTCGGCCGGATTGAGGCGCTGAAGGCGGTCGATACCATATTTGAGGCGCTGCATGTATTGCGAGAGCGGGCGCCGTCCACGTTGCGAAACCTGCAGTTCATGATCGTCGGCGGCGATCCCAAGAGCACAGGCGATCATGAGATGAATCGGCTGCAAAGCCTGAGTGTGGAGATGGGAATCGCGCAGTTGGTGCGCTTTGTTGGCGCCAAAGAACAGAGCGAGCTCCCGCTGTTTTACGCGGCCGCGACTGCTGTCATCATGCCCTCGGATTATGAGTCCTTTGGCATGGTGGCCTTGGAGGCGATGTCTTCCGGCACGCCGGTCATCGCATCGCAAGTTGGCGGTTTGCAGTTTTTGGTTCGTGATCAGGAGACCGGCTGGCACATGCCCGCGCGTGAACCAATCTCACTGGCGGAGTGCATTATCGAATTGCTTAGCGACAGGTCCAGGACGGAAGACATGGGTTTGGCCGCCTCCCGCATCGCGCAAGAATACGCCTGGTCGCGGATTGCCGAGCGCCTGCTTACAGTATTTGAAGACGTTGTTTGCCAGAAGCCGCGCCGGACCTAGCCGCCATACGCATTCGGAATATCGTCGACATCCGCCTCAATGTAAGGGTTTTCCAGCATATAATCCAGGGCGTCATCCTCTGAGAGCGCTGTTTGCCCTTTGTGATAAAGCGTATTGTTGAAGCCGTCGTAGCGATAGCGGCGATTCACCCAGCCGTGCAGATTATGCTGAAAGAGGACGTGAAACTGGATCGATTCTTCTTCCGCGAGGATGTCTTCACGCAGAAGCCAAACGGGCGCGTACTGCGCCAGATGAGGGCGCGCTTTTTCGTCGCGCATTTCTTTCAGCCTGTCTACCGTTGTCATCGCGTAATCCGCCCCCAGTAGCCGCAATCGTTACGCGCCCATTGTAGCGTCAGGCATATTGATCAGCAAGCTTCAAGTGAATCCGGTGTGGTGCATTATTGATACCGCGACAAACCCCCATCCCCCGGCCCCTTGCCCCCACAAGGAGGGAAGGGGAGTTTTTCAAGGAATTACGGGCTTTTGAAGTCCCTCCCTCATTTTGGGCTGAGGAGCGGACATGTTTGTGGCGATGTAAATGGCGGCGAAAGAGAAGTG
>JAPPFH010000046.1 GCA_028875185.1 Chloroflexota bacterium
GCACCACCTCACTACAGAACCTAACAACTAGGGAAGGGTGACTCGACGGCAGAATCGGGAAATCCGGGTCGCGAAATCGTCAAAATCCCCTGATACCAAGTGCGCTGCAAGACTGCTCCCCCTTCCTTAGCTTGCTGGGGAAGGGGGTTGGGGGGATGGGGTGTAACCGGCGAGATAGCTTGGCCGACTACCGGACTAGCCTTACACGTGCATAAAGTCAAATTAGTCTTATCCGCCGGCAGCGCGCGCGGCGCCCTCGCCTACGGTGATTGATTCCTGGCCGGTCAATTCGGCGAGGATATTAGCGCTCACCAGGAGGCTTTCGATCTCGAGCGTGTTCTTGATGCGAATGACGCGCGCGTCCACGCATTGCGCCGGGTCTTTGCGGAAGGCGTCGTAAATGCCCGCTTTGATCGTATCCTCATCGGTGTCGAAGAACAGGGGCATACGGCAGCGCTTAAGCGAGCCGCTGGTGAACATATTCTTCATCGTCTTTTGGAAATCGATCTTGTCGAAGAGGGTCTTCGACATGAAGTCGGCAAAGCCGTAAGTGGTGGCGTTGCCATGAGACTCGGGTGTTAGATCAAGCACGACGATGCGCTTGATGCGGGGCGTGGTTGGTTCGAGTTCACCTTCGACCATCCAGCGGCCGATGATATTGGTGTCCATGCCGGCGCCGCTGATGTTCTTGCCCATTTCATCAACGATGAGCACATCAATATCTTCCACGGGCAGGCTTGGCATGAGCTCGCGCGACTGCTGCAAGAGGCGTTGATCGCCTTCGACGACTGTGTCCGCGGTGAAGCCTTCGAGATGGACGACAGCGTGATAGCCGTCTTCGACGACGCCAAAGCCGGCGACGAAGTTAATGCTCTTGATGAGATGCTGGGCGATGAGCGGCATATAATCCCGCAAGCCAACCGTGGCTTGCTGATGAATGGTGCGGGCGCCAGTCTCCTTGCCCAAGCCGATCGCGAGCATTTTGAGCAAGCCGCTCTCGTGCGGGCCGTGGAAATCGGTATGGACTTTGGTTCGGTTGGTGATGATTAAGCCGTCGGCTTGATAGACATTCTTGTCGATATAGGCGGGCAAGCCGGTGCTGGTCATGCCGGTGTCGACGACTTCCATGGTGGCGTTGATGGGGCAGCCCATTGTCGCTTCGCTGATGCCCAAGCCAGCGAGCACTTCGATTTGGCCCGCGGGCGTGGCGCCGCCGTGGCTGCCCATTGCCGGCACGATGAATGGGTCGCCGCCCGATTCCTTGACCAGCACCACCAGTTTGGCGGCGATCTCGTCGATGCTGGCGACGCCGCGGCTGCCGAAGCCGAGGGCGATGCGTTTGCCCTTTACGGCGCTCGCCAAGCCCAGGCGCGCCCAATCGGCGGCGAGCGTCGCGTCGATATCGACGGGGTCGCCCTTGGGCATCGCCTGTTTGACGGGATAAAGGGTTGGGATTTTTACGTTTTCCATGGCTCGGCTCATTCTGCTCGGGGTAAGGTGTTGCTGTCAATTGTAGCGAGTTTGGGCGTGAATGGTAAGGGGGTGTCGTGAGGGGAGTGGTGAATACTGACGATACGGATTCAGCCCGATCTTGTCAAGAAATCTCTGTGCCGGCGGTCAGTGTCCACGCGACCCTAGGTGTCTCTGTGGTGAATTACCCCGTGTGAAACTCGGCAAGCATCGTAACGCTTCGATATTCACCACTTCGCTCGCAGAGACTACTGCAAGGTATCGACCGACAAGCCCAAACTTGCGATGCGTTGTCGAGCGATTTCAATATATTCGGCTGCGATATCTATACCAATGAAGCGGCGATTATGCAGCAGCGCCATCTTGCCGGTGGTGCCGGAGCCGCACATGGGATCGAGGATGAGATCGCCCGGGTTGCTCCAGGAGAGAATATGATCTTCGGCCAGTTTCTCAGGGAAGACAGCCGGGTGCTGGAAGGCGATTCTGTCATTTGTGGTGCCGCCCAAACCAACCGCGTATGACCAGATATTGGTGCGCGTCTTTTCTTTTTTGAGTTCGCCGAGTTTCTTTTTGTTGATGCCATCTGGTAGTTTGTTGTGGGTTAGCATCTCCATGCCATGTCGTTGAGTGGGAATCTTCAGCGCATTGAATGTTCGGGGCTTGCCCTTTGACATGACAAACATCATTTCATACGCATTCGTGTAGGCATTGCTGCGCATAAAAGGCGTATTCTTCTTTTGGTAAATCATAATATCGTGGGCGGAAAAGCCGATCTCCTGAAAGTAGATGGCTTGGCGGAAAGAAGTCAAGCTGCGTCCCTTGTTGATACGGTCGCCCACTACCCACACAAGCACGCCGCCCGGCGCTGTCACACGGAAAAGTTCATTGGCGATTTCTTCAAAGGGGAAGTCGTAGCCATGATAGTCTCGCAATTTGTCGTATGGCGGAGAAGTTACGGTCAGATGAACAATGTCGGCGGACCAACTGCGCATAATGTCGACGCAGTTGCCAACGATGAAAGCCGTTGTAGGAAGCGCCGCATTTGGACTTAAGTCGTCACGGGTTTGCTGCATTGTTCGTCCCCAACTTGCTTGACTTCTTTATAGCAGATTCGGTGGTGAGCGCCACAGCGCTGTCAAAGAGCTTTAGAACGGGGGCGCTTTATCGCGAAACGCCTCGCGCAATCGTTCCGCGTTCAAGCGATTAAGCTGAGCGACCAGGACGCCGATTGCTATGACGGTGAGCGCCTGCGTAAAGCCGAGCGCGCCGATTAGCGCCAGCAGTGGTTTCTGACAGCTTGCATCGCCGCCACAGGCATCGAGGATGAGTTGACTGAAACCGAGCGCCAACAGGATGCCGACTGCTGTGCCGCACAGAACCAGACCCAGTACAACCGAGAGAAATGACCGTGACATTTTGTCCATTCTATTGATAATAGTACAAATGTTCTACATAATGTCAACCCGGTTATTCATCTGGGACTGGTGAATTCAGCCGACACGAAAACTTCGTTAATCAATCAAGAGTTACTCTGTGATCCTCGGTGGCGCCAATAAAGCAATGCGACAAATAATGCGACATTGCAGGGGCGATTGACGGGCTGTGTCCACGCGCCCCTGTGAATCGCCCAATGTTGTGATCGTGAATTTTAGGGCGACACACAGTGTCGCCCCTACAGATTCCCAAAAATGAGAATTTCTTCCCTTTATGCATGATTTACTTGTATCTACTTCTGTGTCCTCGGTGGTGAAAAAAACCTGCGCAGTGTTCGTCAACAGGAATATATCCGCGAAATTCACCACTCCCATTCATCTTTTGCTGTTCATCAGGGCAGTGGCATACAGTGGCGCTGCTTTGTGACGCCGGCTCAAACATGCTAGAATCGCTGGCGGCAGCTTAATTGGAGCGGGAAGATGAGCGAGCGCAAGCCGATTCTGCTGGATGGCGGGATGGGGCAGGAGATTTACAATCGCGGCGGCAAGGGCGGCTACGGCGAATGGGCGACGGCGGCTTTGTATGAAGACCCGTCTTTGGTGCGCGAGATTCACCTGGATTATATTCGCGCTGGCGCCGATGTCATCACCACCAACACTTATGGCACGACGCGCCCGCGCATGGCGGCGGTGGGCATGGAAGAACGTTTCGAGGTCTTGGTGCGGACGGCTGGCGAATTGGCCTGCCAAGCGCGCGATGACGGGGGGCGCGGCGATGTACGCATCGCCACCAGCTTGCCGCCGCTGGAAGCGAGCTACGTCAACGAATTTGAGCTGTCCTACGAAGAGGCGAGCGCGCAGTTTGGCGAGATGATGGACTTGCTGGGCCCTTTTGTTGATATCTACTTGGGCGAGACGCTATCGACCAGCTTTGAAGCGCGCGCTTTCCTGGAGGCGGCGCGGGGGCGGGGCAAAACCACCTGGCTGGCGCTGACGCTTGGGGATCATGGCGCGACCGATTTGCGCGGCGGGGAGAAGCTGGAAGACCTTATCGCCCTGGCGCGAGCGTATAGGCCCGATGCGCTTCTAGTCAATTGCTGCACGCCCGATAGCGTCGGCGCTGCGCTGCCGATTCTGCAAGCGAGCGGATTGCCTTTTGGTGGCTACGCCAACGGTTTTGTCGAAATACCAGCCGCCTGGGATGAACGCGGCGGCGTCATGCAGTTGGAGACGCGCCGGGATTTGTCGCCGGACATTTACGCCGAGGATGTGGCGCGCTGGATCGAGATGGGCGCGGCGATCGTCGGCGGCTGCTGCGAAACCGGACCCGCCCATATCGCGCGGCTGCGGCAGCTGATCGACGGCGGCAAATAGATAGGGGAGAAGCAGAATCGCATGAGCATTCGCAGGGCAGTGATCACCGGCGCGGGGCAGGGCACGGGACGCGCCATCGCGCTGCGGCTGGCGGGCGCGGGCGCGCATTGTTTACTGCTTGGGCGGACGGCGAACAAGCTGCAGGGCGTGGCGGACGAAATCGCTGCGGCGGGCGGCAAGGCTCGGGCGCAGGCTTTGGATGTAACCGATGACCCGGCGGTCGCCGAATTTGGCGCCGCGCTGGAAGGCGAGACGATTGATATCCTGGTCAACTGCGCTGGCGACTGGCTGATTTCGCCGCTGGCTGATACGAGCAATGCGCAACTCGATCATATTTTACGGGTGAATCTGCGCGCGCCTTATATCTTGTCGCGCGCCTTGCTGCCGAATCTGCGGCGCAGCGACAACGCGAGCATCATCAATATCGGCTCCCTGGTCACAGCGATATCGGCGCCGATGGTGAGCGCCTATACAGCGGCTAAGGTTGGCTTGCAGGGCATGACGAAATCACTGTCGGCGGAGCTAAAGCCTGATCGCATCCGTGTGGTCATGATCTCGCCGGGACCGGCCGATACGCCAATGCGGGAGGCGGCTTCACCGGAAATCGACAAAGGCGTGTTGGTGCAGCCGGAGACGATCGCTGAGATGACGCATGCGGTTGTGACCTTGCCGCGCGGCATCACCACCAGCGATTTTGTCCTGTATTCGATGGCTTGGGAGTAGCCGGCTGAGGTTGGGCGCAGGTCCACGAAATTGGCGGAACTGAAAGGGCGACCTATTCGGTCGCCCCTGCAAATCTCGAGTTTGGCGATTGGGCGACTCTGAGAAGCCGCCCGCGAAACCGAAAGGCGCTTACATTTCGCCCATCATCATGTCGTCCATGTGGATGCCGTGGTAGGCGGCCAGCGCTGAAGGATCGCCATCTTCCGCTAGGCTCTCCAAGCCATGGCCGTAATCGGGCGAGCCAGAGGTGAAGAGGAAGCCGTGCTTCTTCATCATCGACATGTCGTCTTCCATCATGTCGTCGTCTGACATGTCGTCCATGTCATCTGACATGTCGTCGTCTGACATGTCTTTGTCCATGTCGTCGTCCATCATCTCATCGTCCGACCTGTCTTTGTCCATGTCGTCGTCCATCATCTCATCGTCCGACATGTCTTTGTCCATATCGTCGTCCATCATGTCGTCGTCCATCATCATGTCTTTCATCATCATGTCATCCATCATCATCATGTCGTCAGCCGACTGGACAACCCAGAAGATCGGCGTGATGGGCGAGGGATACATAGACGTGTCGGAGACATTCACGATGCGCACGATGAAACGCTGCCCGCCGCTTGGCGAAGGATTGACCAGCTTCGTCAAAGTGACCCGAACAAGCTCATTGGCGGTGGGATAGCTCATGTTGTCGCCGAGATCGCTGGTGAGACGGACCATGCCATCGCCGGCCGGTCCGGTATTGGGCGCGGTTTGGCGGGGCGCTTGAAAATGGCCTCGCCCGATCGGCTCATTGCGTTCCGTACCCAGATCCCAATAGTAGACCTGGTCGGTGACATCACGGATCGGGGCCGCGTCCATATCGTAAAGGGCGATACCGTATTCGTTAGGGGCGAGGAAGCCGTCATTGGATTGGGCGAGCATGGTGGCGAAGGTCAAGGTGTCGCCTTCGTTGGCGTGGACGACAAATGAATACGCGCGGCCAGGAACGGCGGGGCCGGGACCATCAGCGCCGACCGGCACAGCGGCGACGCCGCCTTCGGCATGGGGAAAGCCCATCGACATGCCGTCGCCGTCGTGGCTGTCGGCGAAGACGATGCCGCAACACATCAGCAGCAAGACAAATAGAAGAACAGAGTTACGCATTTTGAAAGCTCCCAAAACTTGGTTTCTAGGCAGGAAAACCTGCAACAGTGAGTATACATCATGATGCTGGCCTGCGAGTTGCCAATATATTACACAACATCGGAATCGACCAGTCCGCGACGGGTGTCATGGCATCAGGGTTGATCGATTTGACGGCGCCCGCCAGCCAGCCCATCCATCGCCAGCCGCCGGCAGGACGCGCGGGAAGGGCAGGTTGTCGCCGCGATAGAAGCTGCGGTTTTGGGGCGAGCGGATCGCCGCGCTCATGGCTGCCAGATTGTCGCTTCGATGAAGCGCTCGCCATCGCCATCGGGGCGGTCGCTGATGTAGTAAGCGGCGACCACGGTCCCATCTTCGAGAACGGCGGCGCGCGGATAACCCATATCGCCATTGGCGCCGCCCGCCCGCAGGATGATCTCGCCGCTCCAGCTGAGCCCGTCATCAGCGCTGACGCGCGCGCAGATGTTGAAGGGACCGTCGCGGTTGCCGTAGATCAGCAGGAGGCGGCCATCGGGGTGCTGCTTCAGGCAAGGCGGGTTGCCGCTGTGGCCCGGGCGGTGGAATTCGACCGGCCGATTTAGATAGCGCCACGAGCGTCCGCCGTCATCGGAAGCGTAGAGGTCGATCCAACTAAGACCGCTCGCGCCATCGCGGCATCGGCGCGCGCACAGAAGAGGCCCACCCGGCAGTTGCAGCGCGGACGGCATGATGGCGAAGTCGCCTGAATCCGGGGGTTCGCCGCCAACTTCCGATAGAAGCTGGAAGGATTGGCCGCCGTCGGCTGTGCGGACGCAAATGACTTTGCCTTCATCGCCATCGGCTTTGTTGGCGCTGAGGAAGAAGAGCGCCGCATGCTCGCCTTGAATCAGGTAATCCGTGCGAGCGGCGATGCCGCTGCTAGCGAACAGCGGCAAGCGGTAGGGACCTTTCCAAGCGCGGCAGCGGTCGTAAGTGACGTAGAAAAATGAAAAGACGCCGCGCGCGAGGCCCGTGCGCGCCAGCATCATGGCGAAATCTGGATGCTGGAAATGCAGCGGTTGGGCGGGGACGGCGGCGGTCTCCGCGCGCATGACCTCGGCCAAGCGCAAGCCCGCGTTCATATGCTCATCGGCGGAGAGGCCGCGCCCGCCCGGTCGCGCGCCCTTGAATGGTTCGATTTGCCAGGTAGCGCCGCGGTCGAGGCTGCGCGCCTGCATGTTTGTGACGGGCTGGCTTTTATCGATGGCGTGGCCGCGCTCGACTTTCTTATGCGCGCCGACGGTGAAGCCGACGACGATCTCAGCGCCCCAATGCCAGATGCCATAATTGGCGGGCCAGCCGGCGAAGCGCCCCGGCCGGCGGAATATTTCTACTTGGCGCATGATTCAGGACTTGAAATGGCAGGTCATCTGACGGATTTCGCCCAGGTGGTAGGCGCTGTGGACGATGATGCCGAGCATGGATGAGAGCTCGTTGATGCCTTCCCACTCGTCCGCGGAATCGAGATGGCTTTTGATGCGCTCGTAGGTCGCGCGCAGGTCGGCGAGCATTTGCTCCCATTCTTCATGGTCGACGCCGCTGACTTCGTTCCAGATCTTATCCCAGTTGACCGCGCTGAGGTCGCGCCCGAACATGCGGTCTTCGAGCGCCCGCAGGTAGTAGGTGATATGGGCGACATGAGCGGCGATGGTGGCGCAGTCCCCCATGGGCTGGGAGGCTTGCGCGGGCGAGATGTCGGCGAGGGTCTCGAAAAGGGATGTGCCTGGGTCGAGGTAAGCGCCGTGGACGCTTTCGAAGGTTTCGGTCAGCAGGAAGCGGAAGCCGGTCGCGACTTCGCTGATGTCGATTTGCTTGGGCATGGTGTTTTCCCCCACCCTAAATCCCTCCCCCAAAATGAGGGAGGGACTTTCGTCGAATACTATTTACTGCCGCGAATGGACGGCTCGCGGGAGAGCTTTTGGCGCAGGATGTCCAACGGTCCGCCGTCGGCGAGGATGGCATCGGGCAAGCCGAGCACTTCGCGGTAGAAGCGGCGGTCGATGGTTTTGCGGTTTTCGTCGATGTCGAGTTCGTGCAGCGGCTTGAGCGGGAGTTGGCAGGTTTCGTCAAAGATTTGGGCGGCGCGCTGCAGTTGGCCGGCGGAGAGGGCGGTGACGTCGAGGATGGGGAGGGTGTTCAAAGTAGTCTTTGTGAGAATTCCTCTTCTACGCTGTTGTTTCGAGGAATGCCACCAGAACATTAACATACCTAGTATCGTATTTGCCCACAATACTAAGGCTTTTTCCTGTGGCGGCGTGGGCAATTGAATAGAAATCCATGCGCGGCCGCCGATTGTTCTCCGTTCAGTGAATTGCATTGATGTTGACTGCGCATCAAACTGGAAATCAAGATTGGAATGGCAGTGCGAGGCTGTTCGGAACACTTGCGCTACTTTGCTTTCAACGATGCTTCGTTCTCTTGTTGAGTCGGCGCGAAAAGGAATGCCCTCTCTATCTGCCTCAAATTGCATGGTCCGTTCTCTATCGGCCTCATGCGCCCAAAGGACAGGATATGTCGGGACCGTGTTCCCTTGTAGACTCATTATTTCAAATGGTCCTCGAATTTTGCCGTTACTATACCGCTTGCTCACATCGAGATGGTACGGTCCAGTCTTGCCGATATCAGCAACCGTTGTCATCCGGATTTCTATCGCGTCGGAAGACTGTTGCGTGGGAAGCCAAATCCTATTTCGGTTTGCCAACTGATATGCGGTTTGAGCAAGTGAGAGATCGACAATCCGAGCCAGTTTCCAACTGCCCGAGCGTGGTAAAGGAGCGTCAATTGCTTGCCCTACGATTTCATTACCAAAGTATATAAGACTGCCGCCACTGGGACTATCTTCCAGTCGTATTAACGACTTATCTCGCGCCAAGAGTCGAATTTGTTCAGCAATAGTCAGACTATGAATTGGGTGATTAGGTGCTTCGTTAAGAATCACAAATGTCGCCCGTGATTGTCTTTTGCCGTTTCGTTTGCCGATGACCAGGCATTCGCCCATGCCGGTGTCGGCGGAGAAAGACAAAGAATTACTTTCGTTGCCAGCAATAGAAATCAGCATAAGATCTTCGTAGGACTCCACCAGTCGGACACGGCATTTTTCCCATGAAGCGCCGGTCAAGAGCGTCAAAGGCATAACCATCGCCAGCATACCGTCCTTTGCCAGCTTGCGGTCGGCGAGAGCGAGGAAAACTGAAGCCTCGCCCGCATTTCCATGGGCTATTGTGCCTGACGTCAGCTTCTTTGCCGCTGCTGCCATCGCTTTCTGCTCTTCAGCGCTTGACCCAAACGCCGCAAAATTGGGGTTAGGCGTATCAGGAATCCTCCGCTCATGATTAGTCGCTCGTGTAAATGGCGGATTCATAATGATAAGGTCGAACGAAACATGCGGCACAAAGCGCCAGGTATCTTTTTCGGCCTCTCCTCTACTTTCTAACGCTCGCGCAGTAATTTGCGAACCTTCTAGCAGCGCCATGTCTCGAAGCAAATCTATCGACCCCAGCGCAATCTTCTCATCGTCTTGAAGGCCGTATGGTTGAGTGAAAATCGCGCTGCCATCATATGTAACTTGCGGATGTGAGCCAGAAAGCATGGACGCCGTAAGATGGGTTGCAGCAGGCAATATGTCACAGCCGACCAAAGCTCTTTCCATCATGTGGGGATGTATCGAGGTTGTATTTCCCCCATGCAGTTCATGGATCTGGCTGATTCGTTGATAAGCTGTGGACAAGAGAGTACCCGTGCCGCAGGCAAAGTCGGCAATGCGCAAAGATTTGACCTCTTCCGCATCTGACCAGTCTCCATTAGAAAGTAGGGTATCCCTATTGACCGCCAATCCAACCAATAGCGCAGCCGACGCGGGCGTGGTATAGAAGGCTGCCAAGAATTTACGATCGGCAATCAGTCTTTGGAATACTGTGCCGGTTAGGTCATGCGAGCGCATCAAGTTGCGCGCGACTAACGCCTGAGCTGTTCTCGCCAGTTGACCTATCAATTCAGCACTGCCAAGAGTTGGAATAATCGCCATAATTCGCCGCGCTATGTCAAATATCGGCCAATAGTTTACGTCGAGTATTTTTTCCCATTCATCCAAGACGTCGGGTTTAGAAAAGCCAAAATGTGGGTTACGCAATTCGTCGAGACGGCGTACTTCTGATAATGCGCCCGGTCCGCCCGCCAAGTTTTCGTGAAACATAAATGCATTGGCTAGTATAGCTGTCGCCATTCTTCGAGTCTGTATGCTGTCCTGCTGCTGTAATTCGTCTGCGATTCTTTTGATGGAGCCTGGATGTGTCGTAGCAAATTCCTCTAATAGTCCGGCCGCCTGGTTAACTCCAATTTCCAAAAGATTCGCCGCTTCGTCAATGAGAAACGGCGGTATGGTCGCCGCCTGAACCAGCAATGACAGGTCAATGACATTTCCTCTCAACCAGCCGCTGTCCGGGAGACGTGTATGCTCCTCATCGTTTTTGACTGTAAACAGGGCAAATTCTAAATCGTCTGCAGATTGGATTGCCATAGTAAGCGCGCGACCCTGCGCACCTCGAAATCGTTGAGGAAGTCGAACGGCAATGGATGAAAGTATCGTTCGACCCGAACCGCTCAGATCTACGCCCAGCCTCGCTAAGGCCTCAGCTTCGACTGTAATGGCAGGAAGTACTTCGGTCTCAATGACGACCGGGGCCGTGTGAGGTTCTGCAATCAAAATGTCGGGTTGACTGCCAGGAGAGCCAGCAAGAAGTCGCGTACTTTCAGACCGCACAACATCCGAACCGCGCCAAGCCCAGCGCGTCCCGCGAAGCAGCTCCGCAATCGCGTCGTTGATGGTGTGTTCGGTCGTCGCCATGTCTCCGCGCTCAAATCGAATCGAATCGAATGCTCTGAACATATTCTACCGAGCAGATTCACTTGCAAACAGCCACAGCCCTTCTATTATAATTGTGATACCGGCGCAAGACTCCGTTCACATCTGCCGGCTAGGCTGATAGTGAGTCTTAAAGCGAAAGGGAGGCGCGACATGCAGGAGAAAATCAAGAAGAGCGAGGCGGAATGGCGGCGCGAGCTGAGCGCGGAGCAGTACGCCGTCTTGCGGGGGCAGGCGACCGAGCGCCCCTTCACTGGCAAATACGTCAACACCAAAGCTGCAGGTGTCTATGCCTGCGCCGCCTGCGGGCAAGAACTGTTCTCCTCGGCGACCAAGTACAATTCGATGAGCGGCTGGCCCAGCTTCTGGGATGTCGTCGATGACGGCAATGTCTCTCTGCACGAAGACCGCAGCCACGGCATGCGCCGCGTCGAGGTGGTCTGCAAGCGCTGCGATTCGCATCTGGGGCATGTCTTCGATGATGGTCCGCGCGACAAGACTGGCTTGCGCTACTGCATCAATTCCTGCGCGCTTGATTTGAAGGTAGAGCGGGTGAATTCACCTGCCGTACAACAAGACTTGTAGGGGCGATTTATCAAATCGCCCGCCGTTTGGCGCTTAAATGAGGGCGATATGGTATGTCGCCCCTACATCCTTCAGGTGGAATGTTACGCCAATGAACCCCCAAGACGAACGGCGCGAGCATTATCGCCACAGCCGCCCGCTCCCCACGCGTTGGCGCGACAATGATGTCTACCACCATATCAACAACGTCATCTACTATGAGTTCTTCGACACCGTCATCAATGGCTACCTGATGGAAGCCGGCGGGCTGGACTTTAGCGGCGGCGAGCAGGTCGGTTACGCGGTCGAGACGCATTGCCAATTCCTCAGACCGGTTCGCTTTCCCGCTGTGGTCGACGCTTGTCTGCGGGTGGGAAAACTGGGCAATTCGAGCGTGCGCTACGAGATTGGCATCTTCAGGCAGGGCGAAGAGGCGCCGGCGGCCGTCGGTTATTTTGTGCATGTCTTTGTCGATCGGCTGACGGGTGAGCCAGCGCGGATTAGCGGACGGCTGCGCGAGGCGATGGAGGCGCTGCGGCGCTAGGGGCGCGTAGACACTGACCCTTCATGAACCCCGAGGTAGCCTTTGATCATCTCCTCGTCTTGCAAACACTCCTCCGCACTGCCCTGGAACACCAGCCGGCCTTCGCGCAGGACATAGGCGTAATCGCAGTATTGCAGGATGCGGCGCGCGTTCTGCTCGACGACGATTAGAGTGATGCCCTGCTGCCGCAATTCTTGCAAGATGCGGAAGACATCGGTTGCGATGGCGGGGGCCAAGCCCGCGCTCGGCTCATCCAGCAGCATGATCTTGGGCTTGCTGAGCCAGGCGATGGCGATGGCCAGCATCTGATGTTCGCCGCCGCTGAGGGTGGCTGCCCGCTGCCCGCGCCGGCGCCCTAGAATCGGGAAGATATCCAGCAGCGCTTCCAGGGCGGCCGGTCGCTCAGGCTTCGGCAAGCTGCGCGCGCCCAACTGAAGATTCTCCAGAACGGTCAATTCGTGGAAGATGTTCTCGCGCTGCGGCACATAGGCGATGCCGAGGCTGGGGATGGCTTCTGTGGCTGTGCCAATAAGCTCGCGGTCTTTCAGTTTGATCGAGCCGCCGAAGACCGTGTTCAAGCCCATGATCGCCTTCATCACAGTGCTCTTGCCGGAGCCGTTGGGTCCAAGCACGGCGCTGAATTGCCGCTCCGCGAAGCTCAGGTTGAGATCTTGCAGGATTTCCAGCTTGCCATAACCGGCGGTGAGGTTGTGGATGGTGATCATGCTCGGATCATTCTCACAGCATTTGCGTCGAATGGGTCGCCCCTACAATATTCGCAGAGCTATTGGGGTGGGGGTACATCCTGCGCTCAATCCCCAAAATACACCTCGCGGACGGTGGCGTCGTTGGCGATTTCAGCGACCGTGCCCTCGGCGAGCAGGTTGCCCAGGTGCATGACGTAGACGTAATCGGCGAAGTCGAAGAGGATCTCGAGCCGATGCTCGACGATGAGGAAGGTGATGCCGTAGTCGTCGCGCAGGCGGGCGATCTGCTGGAAAATCTCGTAGGCCAGCTTGGGCGCGACGCCGGCTGTCGGCTCGTCCAAGAGCAGCAGCTTCGGCTTGCCCATCAGGCAGCGGGCGATCTCCAGCAGTTTCATCTGCCCGCCGGAGAGGTCTGAAGCCAGAGTGTCGTAATGCTGCAGAAGCTGCACTTGCTCCAGCACGGTGACCGCCGCCTCCGCGTGGCCGGCCTCTTCATGCGCCCAGTAGCGGCGCCAGGGGGCGTACCAGGGGCGCTCGCCACGCTGATCCTTAACCGGCAGCAGCACATTATCAAGCACAGTCATTTTGAAATAGAGCGATGGCTCTTGGTAGCCGCGGGCGATGCCTTTCTTGAAGATTGCGTCTGCGGAAAGATCGCTGATGTCTTCGCCAGCGAAGATGACGCGCCCGGCGGTTTGTTCCGCCGCGCCGGCGATGAGGTCGATTAAGGTGCTCTTGCCAGATCCATTGGGTCCGATCAAGCCGATGATGGCGTTTTCGGGCGCCGCCAACGAGACATCGTCGACCGCGCGCAAGCCGCCGTAATCTTTGCGGATGTTGTGGAGTTGGAGGAGGGGCGTCATTTTACCAGCACCGAAGGACAATGTAGGGGCGAGCCATTGGGTCGCCCGATAAGTCGCTCGCAACTGGTTGGCGGGCGACCGGGCAGCTCGCCCCAAGAAATATCGCGCGACTCGCGCTCAGACGCTTTGGCATGGCGGTCATTTTGCTGCTCCGATGACTCGTTTGACGACTTCATGCGCTTCGGTGGTCAAGCGGGATTCAGGCAGCAAGCCGCCGGGACGATAACGCAGCATCCAGAGCAGGATGAGGCCGAAGGCGATGAAGCGCACATAATTGAACTCGATTTCGGAGCCGCCCATGTTCAGGATGATGGCGCCGATCTGAGCCAGGCGATCCATGATGGCGATGAGCAGGGCGCCGAGCAAGGCGCCGCGGTTGTTGCCGATGCCGCCGAGCACGACCATGACCCAAACATCGAGCGTGAGATTGACGACGAAGTCGTTGGTGTTGACAAAGCCGGTGTTCAACGCGAAGAGTACGCCGCCGATGGCCGCGATAAGGGAGCCAACAGCCATAATCTGGGCGCGCGCCAGCGAAATGCCTTTGCCCAAACCGCGCGTCACATCTTCGTTCTCGCGCAAGCCTTTCAGCATACGCCCAAAGGGAGAGCGTACAAGCCGCTCGCTGTACAGGTAGGCGGCCAGCGCCAGCGCCAGCGCCAGCAGCATAAAGAGGAAGGAGCTGGCGCCCGGGTCGCGAAGAAAATAAAAGGGCTGCGCCACGCCGGATATGCCATTGTTTGAGCAGATCAGGTCGTCAGCGCCGCGGACGAGGATGCGTACGGTTTCGCCGCCCACCAGCAAAACCAGCGCCAGGAACCATTCTTCTTTCAGGCGCAAGGTGACGTAAGACACGGCAAAGCCAACCGCGCCGGCGATGGCGGCTGCGAGCGCGAAGGTGAGCGCCAGATTGATGAAGCCGGCGGCGGGCTGGGTTGCCATAATCTCGGATCGCAGTTGCAGCGCGGCGCCCATCGATGGTCCGCAGGGGTGGATGCTTTCCAAGCCGGCCAGCAGGGGCAGAAGCCGGGTATAAGTTACGCCCGCGGTGTAGGCGCCGATGGAGACGAAGAGCGCTTTTCCAAAATTTGGCACGCCAGCGACGCCGTATTCCAGATTGAGGCTGATCGCCATCAACGCATAGATGCCGAAGAGCGTCAGCACGGCGACAGCAGTGGCGCCGATGTCGATATTGATCATCGCCCCAGGTCTCCGGCGCGCTTGATCAGATTGGTGAAGCCCTGCGGACGGAGCAAGAGCACAGCGATGATGATGATGAAGGGTATCGCCGGTTTGAAAGCGAGATCAAGACCGTAATTGACATTGAGGAAGAGCATCACCGTGTTCTCCGAAAAGGCGACCACGTATGCGCCCATGACCGTGCCGGAGAAGCTCGACAATCCGCCGAGGATGGCGGCCGCGAAAACGGAGATGATAGCGCCCCAGCCCATCAAAGGATGCACAGCTGTCTGCAAGCCCCATAGCGCGCCCGCGACGCCCGCCAAGCCGCCAACCAGCAGCCAGGTGTAGTTCTTGACGCGCTCAACGCGGATGCCGATGACGCGCGCCAAAATTATGTTGTCCGCCAGCGCGCGCATTTCGCGCCCGAGCGGACTACGGTTCAACAGCAGGGTGAGAATAATGACCAAGACGATGCTCGTTGGCACGACCCAGGCGAAGAGATTGCTCAGGATCAAGTAGCCTTCGCGAAAGAGGATCTGCAGCGGAATGGCGATGCGAAGATCAAACAAGTTGAAGTAATCAGCCATAGTGAACAGGATGTAGCGGATGATCAAGCCGATGGCGAAGGACGAGAGGATAAGCGTGTAGAACGACACATCGCGTCCTTCAAGCGGTTTGAAGACAGCCAGATGGCTGATGAGCGCGGTTAGCGCGCCGACGGCGAAAGCGGCGATCATGATGACGAGCGGATTCAGCACGCCGGAGAGGGAGACGATCAGCGCGGCGTAGGCGCCGGCGGTCACGTATTCGGCGTGGGCGAAGTTCGGCAGCTTCATCACGCTGAATGTCAAGGTGATGCCCAGCGCCATCAGCGCGTATAGGCTGCCGATTTGAATCGTATTGACGAGCGATGTCGTGAGCAGGGCAGGTGGCATGGATTCCTATACAAGGCTTGCCCAGTTCTGGATGTTGTAGGGGCGACTTATCCAGTCGCCCGTGTTGATAATCCCAAGTTTCGGACGACCCGCTGGATCGCCCGTACAGGATTCGAATGTCGCGCGGAAACTTCGGCGGGGGCCCCGCAGCGCCCTACGTATAGGTGATGGTGTCGGTGTTGCCGTCGTACGAACCGATCAGGACAAATCCAGAGCCGTCTTCCGTCACTTGGCGGATGCCGTAACTGGCGATCGCCTGGTCGCCATTTTCGTCGAGGAAGGCTTGTACGGCGGTGCCGATGTAATGGTTGCTGATGAAGGGCAGCATCGACTTGACGGCGGCGCCATCGTTGCCGGCGGCGAGCATGGTGAGCATGGCGATGTTGGCGGCGTCAAAGGCGTAATTGGTGAAGATGCCGGGCTCTTTATCGAACATGGCGACAAAATCGGCATGGAAGATCGGCGTGAGCGGCGTGGAATCAGCTGATTGGGAAACGGTCACGAAATTGGCGTTGGCCAAAGTTTGGGCATGACCCGGATCTTCCAGCATTTCATCCGAGGTCATGGCTTCGTTGCCCAGCCACTGGACCGAGGTCAGGATCGGGTCGATTTGGGCGACCTGGACAAAGGCCTCGGCCGCGCCCGGGAAGCAAACGCAGAAGAAGCCCGCGCCATCGCCGAAGCCGGCCAGGGCGGCGCTGACGGCAGCTGCTTCCGCCGAAAGCTCGGTGGATTGGGGCGCGTAGCCAAAAGAGGCGACCTCGCCGCCGCCACGGGCTTGGTAATTCTTGATGAAGTGTTCATTCATGCCGTTGCCAAAGGGATCGTCGACATAGAGCACGACCATGTTCTGGTGGCCCCGTTCCAGCGCGATAGTGGCAAAAGCTTTTGAGGCGAAGGTATCAGGCGGGTAGATGACGCGGAATATATTGTCGCCTGGAATCGATGCCGCGGCGCCGCTGGAGGCCATGGCGACAATAACGACCCCGTTTTCATCGGCGAATTGCTTGGCGCCGAGGACTTCCGAGGTAGTCAAAGGACCGACGACGACTTGCGCGCCCGTGGTCTGGACGATGGTCTGCAGGGCGCGGGCGGCGCCTTCGGGCGTCTGTTCGGTATCGGCGCTGGCGGTCTCAAAGCGAATGGCGGAGCCAGCCGCCTCCAATTCGGCATTCATCTGCGCCACCGCCAGGTCAATGCCGCGTTCAAAGTCTTGGCCAAAGGTGCCGAATGAGCCGGTGAAAGGCAGGGCGACGCCGAGCACGTAAGTCTCCATGTCGTCTTGGGCCGCGCCGAGCATGGTGGATAATGCGATGATGAGCAATATCGCGAGCAGTTTCCTGAGCATGGTCTGTTTCCCTTCATTCAAGATCAAATGCTAAAGACGGTGCAGAGGATAGTATAACCCTTGCGCCACGGCTGGGCAATGAAAGTCTGTGGGCACAGCGCTTGAGTTTTGCTGGCAGCGACGGGCGCGCCAAAGGAGATACGCAGCGTTACACCAGGTACTCGCTCAGTGCCGGGATGACTTGTTCGCCAATGAGACGGATTCCTGTGGCGGCTTCAACTGCGCCGTGGGGTGTACCCAGTTCGATGCGCTGGGCGCCGACGTCGTAGAGGCGGGCGCATTGTTCGATAATGTCGGCGGGAGCGCCGGCGAAGATGAAGCGGTCGAGGATATCGTCGGGGATGAGCCGGGCGGCCGCGTCGTCATCGCCGGCCTTGACGTGTCCGTCCAGGCGCGCCATCAGTTTTGGATCAATTTCCAGCGTTGGATCCAGCTTGGATACGATCGGCAAGTAGAGAGAAACCGCCTTGCGCGCGATCCAGCGAGCAGCCTCGCGATCGTCATCGACGACGGAGACCGCGCCGATCACGATCTTGACCGCCCTAGGTTTGCGCCCGACGCGCGCCTCGCCAACGGCAATATAATCGGCGATCAGCGGCATGACATCGGGATTTGCTGAGCCGCCGATTTTGACCTCATCGGCGATTTCGCCAGCCAGCGCGGCGAGTTGCGCGCCCCAGGTGCCGATCTGCAGCGGGATGCGCTGCGATGGCAGAGGCCAGGGGGCGCGGACGTGCGCCGCGACTCGATAGACGCGCCCACAATAGCCAGCCGATTCGCCAGCCAGCAGCGCGCGGATGATATCGACTGCTTCTCGCATAGCGCTGATGGGCGGCATCAGTTCGTTGATGCCGTGATCGGCCAGCCAGCCGCCGCGCACCAGCCCAATATAGACGCCGCCGGCCGCCAAATCAGCCAGCAGCGCAGTTTGCGCCGCGATGTCTATCGGGTGCATGCGTGATGGCGGTACGCCGGCAGGACCGAGGCGCGCGCGCTCAATATGCGGCGCCATGAGCAGGAGCGGACCATAGCTCGGCTGGTAAGGCGCATCGCAATAGACGGTCACAGCGTCAAAGGCATACTGATTGACCAGCTTGGCCAGGGCAATGTAGTCGCCGGCGCGCTTGTCGGTTTGAAAGGCGATGCTCAATTCGCGTTTCTTCATTTGCTTCCGTCCGTCGCTATAATCGCATTATGGCAAGTGATTATAGCAGCGGCGAGGCAGGGCGGACGACGGGCGAGATTGCGGTCCATTTGTTTGACCCCGCGCGCGCTTTATGCTAATGTTAAGAATATTAAAGAAAAGTTAATCGTTCGGATCTGGGCGCCGTTATGAGCACAGAATCAAAGATGAATATTGCGGAGATGAAGGCCGAGCGGAAGCGCCTGGCGACGGCGCGCGGCTTGCTGACGCGGGAGCGTAATAAGCTGGCGCGGGAACGCGAGGATTTGCAGGCGCAGGCGGCCGATGTTGCGCGGCGGTGGGCGGAGTTCGCGAATGCGCGCGAGCAGGTGGAAGCGGGGCGGGATGCGTTGCGCGCGCGGGAAGCCGATGTCGTCCAACTGCGGGCGCGCTTGCAAGCAGCGGAAGCCAAACTGCAAAAAGCCGAGGCGAAATTGGCGCTGGTAAGAATGGCGCTGAAAGCGGCAAACAAGCAAGCGCGGAAAGCCACCCCGAAGAAGGTCAGAAAGCTGGCCGGAAAGAAAGCAAAGAAACTCGCCCGCAAGCTCGCGCGCAAGAAACTAGACAAGGCGCAAGCCAAGATTCAGCAATTGGAAGAAGCGCTGCAGGCCGCGCAAGACTCGGCCGGGCAGCCCACGCAGCCCATTGCGAACATGGGCTCAGCCGAAGATGCTTAGCGGCATGTGAAAGGCGACGATCCAGTTGGGCGCGTCGACGATCTCCGCAATCTTGAGGTCGCCGGCGGTGCTGCAGATGCAGTAAGCTTGGCTCTCGCTTAGTCGGTGATTGGCGACCAGCCATTCGATCATATAGCGGACGGCGTTCTTGGCATTCTCCATCAGGTCGGGACCGTGCGCGGTGGTGATGTGGTAGCCGGCGCTGTCGACTGCGGTCATCGGGCTGGGGCGCTGGATTTGCAGCTCGCGGATGTTCAAGTCCTTGCGCAGTTTGAAGCGCATGGCGACGGTCATGGGAGACTCGATGCCGGTGCCGCTGACCTCGCCTTGTCCCTGGGCGCTATGGCAATCGCCGGTTGAGAAGAGGGCGCCCTCCGCCAACACGGGCAGCCAGAAAGTCGAGCCGACGACCAGATCGCGCGTGTCCACATTGCCGCCGTTGACGCGCGGCGGGATGGTATCCAGACGACCGGGCTCGGCGGGCGCGACGCCGACGCAGCCAGGGAAGGGCTCGAAGGGGAGGGTGATGTCCTCAGCGCCGAAGCGGCAGGTATCGCCGTCCAATTCCCAATGATGGATGTAGGCGAAATCGAAATCGTCCTGCAGCAAGCCGAAGTGGGGGATATGCCCGGTCCAGCCCCAGCCTTTGTGCTGCATATCGAGGATTTCCACTTCGAGCGCGTCGCCGGGGGCGGCGCCATTGATTGCGATTGAGCCGGTCAAGGCGTGAATCTTGCTGAAATCGAGGTTGGCGAGATCGTCGGCGGTGGAATCCGGCGTGACTTGCCCCACAGGCTCGGCGCATTCGATCACGACCGTATCGCCGGGTTCAATCGTCAGGCGCGGCGTGACGGACTTGTCCCAGAATGGTTGGGTGACGCTGTCGTCGAGATAGTGGTCAGCCATGTTCTTGTCCTTTGTGTCTCAATTTTGTGTGTGCGGGCGAGTCACCGCCTCGCCCCTACGGTTTCTTGGTTTGTGGGCGAGTCGCCGCCTCGCCCCTACCGATTTCCAATTTGCGGGCGACCCGATGCTGCGCGTAGACACTGCAGTTCGGTAGCCCCTACAGATTCCCATATGTGAGATGATCACAGCAAGTCGATGGCATCCCATTTGCCGTTCGCGCGGGCGGCGACGCGGTGGCCCGTCAATCCGGCGCCGTCTTGCTTCGCCAGCATGACGAAGGCGGGCGCCAGCCGCGCCGGATCGACCCAGGTCATTTTCTGCGCCTCGGTGTAATTGGAAGCGGACATGGGTGTGTTGATCGGGGCGCCGGGCGTGGCCGCGTTGACGGCGATGTTGAATGGCGCGCCTTCGAGCGCCAGGCATTTCATCAAGCCTTCGATGCCGTGCTTGCCCGGGTTATAGGCGACCTCTTCAATGAATCCCTTGTAGCCGGAGCCGGAGGAGAGATAGACGATGCTGCCGCCGCCGGCTTCAATCATCGGCTTCCAGACGGATTTGCTCAAGATGAAGGCGGCTTGCAGGATGATATTGATCTCTTTTTGCCACTGCGGCAGGGTGATCTCCAGCATCGAGCGCGTGATCAGCAAGGCGGCATTGTGGATTACGACGCGCGGCGTCCCGTAGCGCGCAAGGGCAGTGTCGATTGCGGCTTGTGTGTCGTTGGCGTCGGAGAGATCGACCGCGATAGGCAGCGCATCGCCGCCCATATCGGCGAACTCGGCAGCGACTCGCCCGAGGATATCGCCGCGGATATCCAGCAGGGCGACTTTCATGCCTTCAGCGATGTACGCTTTGGCAATCGCGTAGCCCAGCCCTTGCGCCGCGCCCGTGACGACGGCGGCCTGCCCGTTCAACATGGCTCCACCACAGACTGTGCGTAGGGACGACATGCCATGTCGCCCGCCGATAATTTGCCGGCTTGCGGGCGACCTACTAGGTCGCCCCTACAATGACCCTTTGTGCCCACGAGTTTACAAACCTTGACCCGAGCCGCGCAATCTTGGATCCAGAAAATCGCGCATCCAATCGCCGAGAATGTTCAGCGATACGACGGTGAACATGATGGCCAAGCCGGGGAAGACCGCCAGCCACCAGGAGCCGCTCAACAATTGATTGCGGCTGTTGGCGAGCATGGCGCCCCAGGTGGGCACGCTTTCGGGCACGCCCAAGCCGAGAAAGGACAGCGATGCTTCGGACAGGATGACACCGGCGACGTTGAAGGAGGCGATGACGATTAGCGGCGTCAGGATGTTGGGCATGATGGTGCGGAACATGATGCGCAATTCGGTGGCGCCCAAAGCGCGCACCGCTTCGACGAATTCGCGTTCGCGCTGCACCAAGGTCTCGGCGCGGGCGATGCGCGCGTAGGTCACCCATTGTCCAATGCCCAGCACCAGGACCAGGTTCAAGACGCCTTCCCCGAGAATGGTGAGCATCATGATGGCGAAGAGAATGAAAGGGTAAGCCAGCTGAATATCGGCGAGGCGCATGATGATGTCGTCAACGCGGCCGCCGAGGTAACCGGCCGTCAGCCCTAGGATAGTGCCGGCGCCGCCGCCCAGCCCGACGGCAGCCAAACCGACGAAAAAGGATATCCGGGCGCCGTAAACCACCCGCGAGAGCACATCGCGCCCGGTGGAATCGGTGCCCAGAATGAACTCAAACTCGCCTTTCCGGTCGTAGGTAAGCGGCGGCTTCAGCGTTTCGAAGATTTCGACGCGGTTGGGATCTTTGGGCGCCAGTTGCGGCGCGAACAGGGCGCAGAGCGCAATGAGCGCCAGGACGAAAACAGCCGCCACCGGATAGCGCGCTTGCGCCATGCTGGAAACAGCGCGCCGCGCAAAGGACTGCGGCGTATACAACTCATCAACCTGATATTCAAGTTGAGAGACTCGGTGTTTTCTGATCGCGGGCCTGCGTTCGGTAGGGGCGCTCATCGATTATCGATTATTCCAGCCGGATTCGCGGATCGAGGAAGCCATACATAAGATCGGCTATGAGGTTGGCGCTGACGAATAAGAACGATAGCAAGACGACGGCTGTCAATACCAGCGGCACATCGCGCTGATTGACCGCGTCAAAGACCAGGCGCCCGACGCCGGGCCAGGAAAAGACGGTCTCAACCACGATCACGCCATTCAAGAGGAAGGCGAATTGCAGCGCCAGCACGGTCACGATCGGGATGAGCGCGTTGCGGATGGCATGACGGACCATCACATTGCGCTCGTTCAAGCCCTTGGCGCGGGCGGTGACGACATAATCTTGCCGCAGCACTTCAAGCACAGCCGAACGAATCAGGCGCGAATTGCGGGAGATCGAATAAACCGAAACCGCTACCATCGGCATGAGCAAATAACGGATGGCGCCGGGCAGATTGGTCAGCGCCTCGTCGACCCTGCCCTCGAAAAGCGGCTTGAGGAAAGCCACATGCCCTGACACTGGCATCCAGCGCAGTGTGACGCCAAAGAATAAGATGAACATGAGACCGAGCCAAAAGCTGGGCATGGATTGCCCGAGCATCGCGCCCAGCATCAAGGTGCCATCGGTCATGGTGCCGCGCCGCGTCGCCGCGAGCACGCCGATGGGAAACGCCACAATCGTCGAAAGAAGGAAGCCGCCGATGGTCAGTTCCAGCGTGGCCGGCATACGCTCCATGACGACGTCAAATGCCGGCACCCGATGCGCAAGCGAATTGCCGGTATCGCCGCGCGCCAAATTAAATAGAAAGTCAAAGTATTGGATGTGCAGTGGGCGGTCGAAACCAAGGCGCTCGCGCGCAGCCTGGCGCTCTTCAGCGCTGGCGCGTTCGCTGACGTAGAAGAAGGTGGGGTCGCCAGCCAGGTGGATAGACAAGAAGGTCAAGAGCGTGACGCCGAGCACCACGACAACAGTAAGCAGCAGCCGGCGGATGATGTACTTGTGCATAGTTGAAACGCCAACCCCCATCCCCTTCCCCCACAGAGAGGGAAGGGGAGGAAAAAAGTCCCTCCCTTTTTATGGGGGCGTAGACACAGCCCTACGGGGAGGGATTTAGGGTGGGGGCAGGGAGCCTACATATCGTCCTTCAGCGTCGCGGAGTAACCGGTAATGAAGTAATCCGCGCGCGACTCGTAATTGATGCGGTTGCTGACCGCTTCGGTGCGCGGTCCCGCGAAGAGCATGATCCAGGGCGGGTCGTTGTAGAACTCTTCGAGCATGGCGATTTCCAGCTCGCGCTCGGCTTCGGGGTCGCCCGTCAGCGAGGGCAGCGTGTCCCAGCCGGTGCACCAGAAATCGTTGTTCCAATGCGTATAGTTGGTCTCGGCTTCACCGCAGCCGGCTTCGTGGCCCGGGATATCCGCCATATCATATTGAGCGCTCCACTCGCTGCCACCGGTGCGGCCAAAGTAGAGGGGACCCAAGTCATGGGTGATCAGCGCTGCCACCCAGTCGCCCGATTCCTGGAAGATGGCTTCGGTCTGCACGCCGACATCGCTGAGCATCTGCGCGGTCGCCAGGACCACTTCGGGCGCCATCGCGCCAGTGAGGCGCCGCGCTGGCATCTCGAGCGAGAAGCGCACGCCGTCCTCGCCACGCGGATAGCCGGCCGCGTCCAGCAATTCCTCGGCTTTGGCTGGATCGTAGGGATAAGGCTCAAGCGTCGGGTGATCGGCATTGCTGGGGTTGACCAGGCTGGTAGCGCGCTCGCAGGTGGTGAGCAGCAGATTCTCGCAGATGGCGTCGGTGTCAATGGCGTATTGCAGCGCCACGCGCACATCGGTCCTCATGATGGCTTGGGCGCCAACATCGTCGGGGTTTTCGACGCGGAAGGGCGCGTCCGGGTTCAGGTTGAAGCCGATGTAGGTGCGGGTGGTGCCGGGGAAGAAACGCGCTTCCGCCATGCCAGAATTGCGGATGGCTTCGGCTTGGTTGGCCGGGAATTCTTTGTAGATGTCGACATTGCCGGTGATCACTTCCGCCACCGCCGTGGACGGCTCGGGGATGAAGCGCCAGACCAGATTTTCAAAGCCCTGCGGACGCAGACCAAAGCCTTCGACCGCTTTCAAGCTCATGTATTCGCCGGGCACCCATTCAGTCAAGGAATAGGGACCGCTGCCGACTACATTGCGCGCCGCTTCTTCAAACGACATCGCTTCGTAGGAATCCTTGCAGTGGATCAAAACCTCCGAGTACAAGCCCAGGCGCATGGCGCGGTTCTGCGGCTTCCTGGCGACGATGGTGACGTCGAGCTCGCTGTCGGCGCGTGCTTCGACAAAACCGGTGGAAGCGACAACGAAGCCAGCCGAGTTGCCGGTGAAGCCGTTGGCTGGGTCGGCCATGCGGTTGAAGCTGTAAGCCGCGTCTTCGGCCGTCAGCGGCTCGCCATCGTCGCAGGTCAAACCTTCGTGCATGTGGAAGGTCCATTCGGTGCCATCTTCGGACACCGTAAAGCTGTGCGCCAGGTAGGGGTCAATGGCGCCACTCGCCTGACCCAATTCGTAGAGCGTGGCGAATGTGTGCATCATGATGCGGAAATTGCTGCCGCCGGTCGAGCCGCCGACTTGAGACGGATCCATCGAGCCCGGCTCGCCGTTTATCGCGATGACGAGGGTATCGTCATCGGGCGTCGGGACGGTTTGGGCGCTGCTCATCAAGGGCACAAGCCCGAGCGCGATGATTAGCAGCATTGAAAGCATCAAGGGAACTTTCCTGTTCATTTCTTACTCCTGTACTAATTGAACATGTCTGACGATACTTGCGTGTGTTAACAGACGCGCTCCTTTCTAGGTCAACTGGCGATTGCAACAAATATACCGCATCGTTGCGCAAAATGCACAAATTCCCTCAATCCCCCGGCCCCTTGCCCCAGATCGACGGAAGGTGAGCAATGCGCTTATCGGTACGAGCAGTTTAAGCCCCTCCCTCATTTTGGGCTGACGACAGGACTGTTTTGGTCTAATCGAAAATTTATGAACAAATTAGACTTCGAAAGCATCTATCCTGGCGAAAACTGTAGGGGCGACCCAGTGGGTCGCCCGAAATAGCCCAAGAAAACACGTAATTTGCGACGAAATTCTGCTCGCTGCAAACCTGTCCTGTCCTCAGTCATTTTGGGGTGGGGGCAGCCGATAGCGTTCAAGCACGGGCAGCATGCGCGCCACCGCCGTTTTCAGCGTTTCAATCGGCTCCAACATGGTGATTCGCAGGTATTCGCGCCAGGCATCGCCGAAGGCTGTGCCCGGGAAGATGAGAACGCGTCCCTCTTTCAGCAGCAGGTAGGAAAGCTCTGTCGCATGGATGCCGGTGGAAGAACAATCCGCCCAGACAAACAATCCGCCGCGCGGCTCGCCATAAGCGAAGCCCATGCGATCGAGCCCGTCCAGCAATGCGCCGCGCCGTTCGGTATAAATCTTGAGGTAGTCGGCGACGCAATCTTGCGGTCCGGTAATCGCCGCTAAGCCGGCCCATTGCGAAACTGTGGCGACCGGACCGGTGGTGACCTGCTTGACGCGCGCCATCGCCTCGATGACATCGACAGGCGCGGCCGCGTATCCGCAGCGCCAGCCGGTCATGGCGTAGGTTTTGGAGAAGGCGTCAAGCGTGATCGTGCGCTCGGCCATGCCGGGCAGCGAGCCGATGCTGAAGTGTCGCCAGGGCGGGAAGACGATTTTGCCATAGATTTCATCGACGATGACGATCAAGTTGTGGCGGATGCAGACATCGGCGATGGCGCGCAAACGGTCTTCGGTGACGATGCCGGCGGTGGGATTGCTGGGTGTGACGATGAGCAATGCCTTGCTCGCGGGTGTAATGGCGGCTTCGACCGCTTCCGCCTCCAGATTAAAGGAGTCTTCACGGTTGGTCGGCACGGAGACCATGGTCCCGCCGGCTCGGCGGATCGCATCGTCGTAGGAGCTGTAGCGCGGGTCGGGCACTAGGATTTCGTCGCCGGGGTCTATCAGCGCTTGTATCGCCAGGAAAAGGCCCTCCTGCCCGCCGGTGGTGATCATGACATTCTCGGCGGCGACGGGCAAGCCGTTGACCGCGCGCATGCGCTCGGCGATCGCTTTGCGCAATTCGTCCATGCCTTTGACCGGTGTGGGGTTCACGCGCCCGTCGCGGATGGCGGACTTGGCCGCTTCAACGATGTGGGGCGGCGTGTCCAGATCCGGGTCGCCGCGTCCCAGGGCGATGACATCGTCCATGTCACGCGCCATCTCCATCAGGGCATAGCGCAACTGCGTCCCGTCGGCAGCGACCGCGCGGACTTCTTCGGGAATATTAGGGTTGGCATTCACCGTCATAACTGCGTCCTCACCCATTCCAAGCCCGCCCATTGCGAGACCGCGGTTGTGCAGATGGTGATTGCCTGCTTGCCAGCGCGCAGGCGCAGCGCCATCTCCGAGCCAGCCATCCAGCCCAGCCGCCAGCCCGGCATAGAAGCGGACAAGGAGTTTATGGTGACGACGCGGGAGGCCAACTTGGGGTTCCGCGCCGGGTGAAATGGCGGATCAGTCTTGGCAAGGCTGAGATCGTAGATGATCCACCAGTCGGTTTCTTCGGCGCGCCGCAGCAATTCTGTGCTGGTTTCGCGATAGACATCGGGACTGATGTAGAGGAGGCTGATATCGTCCTGAATAGCGTCGACGATCTTGGCGCCAACGAGATGCAGGGCGCCGCGGATGGGCGAGCTGTCGCCCGGGCAGAGCACGGCGCTTGCGGGTGGAGCCAGCAGCGTCAGGCATACGAAGCGCGCCTCGGTCGAGCCGCAAGTGATGGTGACTTCGGCCGGATCGATTTTGATCTTGTAGCGCTCCCGCAAGTGGTCGGCGACCCAGGCGCGAAACTCGGGAATGCCGGGCCTGTCCGTGTAATGGGTTTCGCCGCGATCGAGGGCGGCGCATGCCGCGTCAATTACAGACGCGGGCAAGGCGGTCGCTGTGGCAGAGGGCGCGCGGGGATCATGGAGCCCGGCGACGCGCTGCGCCAGTGGTCTGCTGAGTGTCGTTGGTGTTTGCATTCGGTACGTTTCCTTTGGCGTGCGCGAGTCACCGCCGGCGGTCAGTGTCTACGCGACCTCGCCCCTACAATCGGTTTGGGCGAGTCACCGCCTCGCCTCTACAATCGGTTTGGGCGAGGCCGCGGGCGACCCAGGAGCCGCCCCTGCGGATTTCGTTATTGAGCGTGTCAGATATCAAAGTCGATTCCCAAGGTGTCCGCCAATTGACGCAGGCTGTCGTAGACCTCGACATCGAGCTGCGCGCCATCTCGGCGATAAGCGGTCTCGCGCCGGTGGTCGATTTCGCCGGGCACGAGAATCTCATCGAAACCGGGGCGGCGGGCGCTGCTCTTTATTTCGGCGATGAAGGCATCCATGCGCGCTTTGAATTCGGCGACGGGCATAAAAAAGGCGATGTCGATGGCGATGAAAGTATGCGCGACATCGAGCTTGGCGATGCTGCGATCTCGAAACGGCGCCAAGCCGAAGCCGCCGCCGCTGATGACGCCGGTCAGCACATCGGTGAAGAGCGACAAGCCGTAGCCTTTGTATTCGCCGATGCCCAGCAGCGCGCCGGCCATCGCCGCTGTCGGATCGTCGGTTTCCTCGCCCTCTGGCGTCAGCGCCCAATCGCGCGGCATCTTCATGCCTTGGCGTTCATGCCAGCGCATCATGCCCTTGCCGGCGGTGGTCAGCGCGATATCAAGCACGACCGGGAAGTCGCCGCCTGTTGGCGCGGCCAGCCCCCAGGGGTTGGTGCCGACGCGCGGTTCTCGCCCGCCCCAAGGCGCCATTTCAGCGCCGGCGTTGGTGATGGCGATGCCGATGCAGTCGGCTTCCAGGGCGCGGCGCGCATGAAAGCCGGAGGAGCCGAAATGCGTGCTGTTGTAAACGAAGGCGGCGCCGATGCCACAGGCCTTCGCTTTGTCCACCGCGATGGCCATGGCGTCTTGCCCGACCACCGAGCCCATCACCATATTGGCGTCAATCAGGGCTAGAGCCGGCGATTCCTTGATTACCGTGATTGCCGCGCCAGGTTGATACAAACTCTGCGAAATGCGATCGTAGTAGCCGTTCAAGCGGGCGACGCCTTGTCCTTGGCCCGGCAGGCAGCGCAGTTCGCTCCCCATCAGACCGGCGGCGCAGATATCGGCTTCGCGTTTCGAAAGACCCATCGCGAGGAAAGCGCGGCGGACGAAGCTATCGAGCGCGTCAACGTCCACCTGGGTCATTGAGATGGGCATGGCTACCCCTCACCCCTTAGCCTTCTCCCGCAAGGAGAAAGGGGCTGCAATTTAGATGGAGGGCGACCCAATGGGTAGCCCCTACAGTCCGCTGCATTTGCGGGCGACATCTTTTGCCGCCCCTACAATGCGCTTTGTCCATGCAGACGACCGAAGCGCAATGTCTGCGTCCGCCAATGGGGCGCGCAGACACTAGAGGCCGGCAGTCTCCGCCACGGCAAACGGGCTGATTATATCCCGCGGATGGACTTGTATTGTTCCAGTTCATCCGGCGTGTAGACCTGCATCAGTTCGAGTTCGATGCCGCCGGTCTCCTGCTCGAGGAAAGCGACGTAGCCCTCGGGATGCGGGTGAGAGCCGGTGACCTTGCAGGCGCTGCACTCTTTCAGTGTGCCGCCCTCTTCCTGCGCCGATTCCAGCGCGGCGTCGATATCGGGCACGGCGTAGCAGATATGGTGCAAGCCCTCCGTGCCGCGCTCGGCGATCCATTGGCTGAAGCGGCCGTCGGCGTCCAGCGACTCGTTCAACTGATATTCGATATCGCCGACATTGAAGATGGCGACCTTGATGCGCGCTTTCTCGGCGACAACGACGCGCGCGTCCAGCCCGACGCCGAGCAGCGCCTGATAACGCTGCAGCGTGTCATCAACGCTCTTGACGGCGAAGGCCATGTGTTTGATGTAGGACATTGATTCTTCCGATTCTCTGCATATTCGGGCGACCCACTGGGTCGCCCCTACATTTTCTCGCATATTCGGGCGATCCGCTGGGTCGCCCCTACATTTTACATACAGATGAGGATTTGTAGGGGCGGCATATCATGTCGCCCGCCTGCTTGCAATGTGCGGGTCTATAGCAGCAGTTCCTTCAAATTCACGCCGGGCGTGACCATGGGCGCGATATCGCCGCTGGCCGAGGTCATAATCAGCGTAAGCCCCGGTCCATAACCGGCGCGCGGGCTGTCGCCTTGCGCGACCACGCCGATGCCGACGGCTTTACGCAAATAGCCGTGATTCCAACTGCTGTCGTAATCGGTCAAGGCGACCACATCACCGAGCCGCAGATTATCCAGCCCGGCTTCTTTGACCGCGCCGCTGTCGGCGGTCTGGATATGGATTGAACCGCCATCGCTGACCAAGCCGGCGCCTGCGCCCAGCAAATGCGGCGGCACGGAAGCCACGACCGGCGCCGACAGTTTGCCGTCGCTATTGGTCGTTACTTCCAGCGCGTCAACCAGCTCCGGCGAGCAGCCCTTGAGCATGACATCGGGATGGTCGTCGAATTTCATGCCGACGCCTTTGGCTTTGATGACGATCTTGTCGCCAATGGCGAGCTGCTCGAGCACGTCCTGCTCGAAGTGGATGATGACATGCTCGGAGAAGCGGCCAGTCTTGCCAGTGACCGTGCCGCGCGCGCGTTGAGCGTTGCCGGTCATCACGATTGCGGTGTTGCCGACGCAGGAGAGCACGTTGAGCCCGCGGTTGCCGGTGGCGTCGCCCATCATGACGCTGACGCCGGGATGCACGCAATCAGCCAGCCAGCCATAAGCGGAATCGCCGACGGCGACGTTGTAGACGATGCTGCCATAAGCCGGCAGCAGGAAGGGGCTGCCATCGGCGGCGAGCGAGTAGGGTATGGCCGGCAGCGGCGGCATGCGCGGCGGGGTGATGACGCCTTGTACCGATACGCTGACGACTTGATCCGCGTTGTTTTTTGCGCTCATGATGCCTCTCGTATTTTCAGGTAATTGGCGATATTGGCTTCGGGGTCGATCACCCACTCGATGCAGGGTTCGTCGCAGGTCATCAGGGTGAGGATGCCAGGACCGTGCCCGGTCATCACCGAGTCGCCATGGATGCAGAGCCCGATGGTGACGGCGCCCGGTTTGTAGCCGCGTCCATAACGGTGGTCGGCGTGGTTGACGACGACCAGGTCGCCGAGAAGCATCTGATCGATGCCGAGTTCAGCCATCAGAGCGCGGTCGCCCGACATCAGGTCTTGGTCGACGAAGTCGGGATTGAGCTCGGCGCCCGAGCCCATGATGCGCACGGGCAATTCCATCGTCACTGGCACACGGATGCGGCGCGCGTCGATAGCTTCGATCGGCAGGCTCTCAATAAGACGCGGGCTGCATTTCTTCAGCGTGATATGCGGGTAATCGGTCAGTTGCAAGCCCTGGCCCATGGTCCGGATTTGCACGGCGTCGCCCACATTGATGAGGTCGGCCGCTTCTGGCGGGAAATCGACCAGCAGCCGCGCGTGCTCGCCGGTGACGATGCCCTCGGTTCCTTTCGCCAGCCCACTCATCAGGAAAGCTTGATTGCCCATGCAGGTCAGATAATGCATGGCGTAATCGGCATCGAGATCGGGGTGGGCGATGGAGGCGCCCGGTTCCAGGTGGTCGGCGGCATAATTGAAAGCGCTATCGCCGACGCGGACGCCGTAAATGAAGCCGGACATGCCGGGCAAGATCATCGCCTCGCCCGAAGCGTGCGGGATATACCCGCGCACGGTGGGCTGGCTGACGTAGCCGACGACCGCCATCTCCACCAGTTGATCGGCGTTGGTTGCTAATCCCATAGATTTCTCCTCATCGCGCTCTGCTCAAACGCTCGATTGTCAACAATCCTGAATGCGAAACTCTAACATATCGCGCGTCGAAAGACAAATCGCGCGGAAACGATTGCAGCGGCGAGCATTGGCTCGCCCTCGCATGCGCCAGCCACTTTGGTTGACAGGCTTAGGGCGCAATCCTATAATCTTTGCTGCCTTTGCGCTGGCGGAGTATCGTTGAGGCGCGGGCGCGGCAGGGAATATGGCGCTATCGACGAACGATGAACTGCATAAGGGTTGAGAGAACAAGGGAGCGGAGTGATATGACACATACAATTCTGATGGCGGACGCGGGATACGAAACGGCGGCGGCTGATCTGGCGGCGGAATGCCCCGATCTGAAACTGCTGTGCGCTGATGAATCAGCGGGCGCGCTGGCGCTGGCCAGCAGCGATGTCGCGGGCTTAATCGTGGGGACGGCGAGCGTCGATGAGGCGCTGCTGAATGCCCTGCCGGGCTTGCGCGCCGTGCTGAAGCTGGGGCGCAGCTACCACAACATTGATATGGATTCGGTACGCGGGCGCGGGCTGGAATTCGCCTGTGTGCCGCGCAAGGGTCCCAACTGCGTGGCCGAACTGGCGCTGACTCTGATCCTGGCGCTGAGCAAAGATCTCGTCATTAACAACGAGGCGGTGTCGCTGGGCGCGTATCGCTATCGGGGCCTCAAGCCGGAGATCACCGCCGAGCGCAAAATGGCTTTCCACTGGATGCACAATATGCGCGTTCATGAGGTGGTGGGCAAGACGCTGGGCATCATCGGCATGGGCGAGATCGGCTGCGAGCTCGCGCGGCGGGCGAGCGTTATGGGCATGCGCAATCTGTATTACAAGCGCAGTCCGCTCTCGACTGAGCTGGAGTCTATCTTTGACGCGACTTACACCGGGCTGGATGATTTGCTGGCGGAGAGCGATTACGTTTGCGTGGCGACGCCGCATACGCCGCAGACGGAAGGCATGATCGGCGCGGCGCAGATCGCGCTGATGAAAGAGAGCGCCTATATCGTCAACATAGCCCGCGGCGGCATCATCGACGAAGAGGCGATGATCGAAGCGCTGAGCGAAAACCGCATCGCTGGCGCCGGGCTGGATGTCTTCACCTATGAGCCGCTGCCGGCGGAAAGCCCGCTTTGCGCGCTGGAAAATGTGATCCTTTGCCCCCATATTGGCGGCGGCACTGGCACCAATCGCAACATCGAGTTGGGCGCCGCGCTGGCGGAGATGAGCCGGGTCCTGGCTGGTTAGGCATCGGGCTTCGTCTTGCTCATCAGGAAGCCGGCGATAAAAGCCGCGCTCCCGTCATCCAAGCGAACTTCGTACCAGTCGCTCGAATCGTCTAGGACGGCAAAGCCTTCGCCGCAGCGCGCCGATAATCTGGCCATAGGCTTTAGCGCGTGGGCGGCGTCTGGCTCACGAGGAAGCCGGCGATGAAGGCGGTCTCGCAGCTTGGCAATACAATCTCGTACCAGTTGCTCGCGTTATCTACGACATCCAGCCGCTGCCCGCGATCGGCCGTTGCCACGATAAAGCAGTCGGTGGAGGCGCAGGAACGGACGTTGGCGATATTCTCGGCGACCACGTAGTAGGTGGTTGCGCCATTAGTGCTGCCGCATGTCTCGTTGAACTGGCTGGTCCAGTCGCTGAAGCGCTCGATGTCGCTCGTGATCTTGGGCAGATAAGGACTGTCCGCCGCTGGCGCGCCAGCCAACTCCAGCGCTAACATGGCGACCGTGTCGGCCGCGACCGAACGCATAATTAAACCCGTTTCCAGCGCATCAGCGCAGCGCGGCAAATTCGCCCAAAGCAATTGGCGAAAGGCATAAGAATCGGCGATAAATTCGGCGAGGTCATCCGGTTGCGACAGATTAAGCGCGGCATCGATGAGCTTCGTTAATTCAGGGACCAGGTAAGTCAAGAGGAAGATGTGATCGTTGTCGCCGCATTCCGGGGCAATGGACCAAGCGCCAGCGCCAGTTGACGGGGCGGCGCCCGGGCTTTGCAGCGCGCTTTCAAGATTGCCCCAGCTTGACGACAGGCGCGCCTCATAATTCGTATTCGCAGTGTAGGGTCGAGCCCAAATTGAGGCCGGCGCGCCAGCTTCAATGGCGCTTTGCAGGGCGATGTCAGCGAGGGCTTCCGAAGCCCACCAGCGCAATTCAAGCGCTTCGGCGCAGAGAGGCAATTCCGCGAGGCGCGTGTTACGAAAGGCGAGTTGGGCTTCGCCAAATTCCGCCAGGCGGACGCTAGTGACGGCGGCGTCTGCGCGTTCCATCAAAGCGGCGTAGTCGGCCTGGAGATCGTCGATGTCGCCGGAAAGCTCGGCATAGGCGCAAGAAGGCAGGCGGTCTGCTGTCAGAGCGCTGATGCTTGACGGCGCCGCTTGCTCGCGCAATGCCGGGGGAATTGTGTCTCGCCAGCTTGTGACCGTCGCGATGCTGGCTTCAAGCAGCGGCGGAAATGGGTTCCGTTCCAGTGACACGCCGCCGTAGGTGAAGGCGTGAAAGGCGGCGGCATCGGTGGCGGCCGCGCTCATGGCTTGTATAAGTTCGATGGATTCGGCGCATTGCGGCAGCGTTTCTATGAAAGCTTCGCGCCAGCGGAGGAGTCTGTCGATAGCCGTCAGCGATTGAGACCGGTCAATTTGATCGCTGGATGAATCGGCGGCGTCCAAAAGCGCGGCGGCGGCGGCGTCAAGCTGCGCCCAATCGTCGGGCTCGCAGGCGGGTGCTGCGCGCTGGTCGGCAGGCAGCGCCTGGGAGCGGTCAAGGCCAAGCCTCGCCGAAAGCAGGGCTTCGATTCGCGCCTGATCGCTGGGAAGGCGCTGGCTATAAGGATTGTCTTCAGCGGGCAATCCTGCCAAATCGAGGGCGGAGCGCGCGAGGGCGTCGCCGCCAAGCTGGATCAAGAGGCGCTCTATCGCGATGGCGTCCGCGCAAAGCGGCAGATCCGTCTGGTAGGTTTCACGGCGCGCCATTTGCTCGCGGCTGGCGCGGTTTAACATGCTGGCGCTGGTGATGTCGCCGTCAAACAAGAGCTGATGCTCGACGATCATGTTGAAGAATGCCAGAAACTCTTCGTCGGCGCAAATGGGAAGCGCACTGTCGTCCGCCAGCCAGACGGCCCCAGGGCAAAGCAGAATGATAGAGGCGAGGATGGCAAGGAGACGCATCCAAAGACCTTTCCACATCGGCGCTGCGAATCTATTTTCATATTACGCCAAGACTGCGTCGAGCGCTATTCACATGCGGTTGCGACTGCGGCGAGACGTATGCAAGCTGTAGTTTACAGTAGGGGCGCGGGCTGGCAAGTTAGTCCCGCGCGAAATGTGGAATGACTGCGGCCCCAATGGCTTGGATGGCGGCCGCGATATCCGGACCCAGCGGCGGACCGAAGCTGATATGGCGAACGCCTAGGGCGACCAGGGCATCCAGGCGTTGCAGCAGATTATCGGTTGTGCCGGCGATGCCGATGCGCAGCATTTGCGGCGTCACCAGCCGACGCGCTTTTTCCCGGTCGCCTTCAATGTGCCAGGCATGGCGAATTGGCGCAAAATCGGCTTGAGCAAGCCCGAGTTGTTCCAGCAGCGTGGGGCTCATGGCGTGGCCGTAATAGGCGATCTTGTCGGCGAGCGTGGATTCGGCGGCTTTCTGATCTTCCGAGAGCGAACACCAGATGCAGGCGGCCAGATCGATATCCTTCAACGTCCGTCCGCTGCGCGCCAGCCCGCGCTGAACCTGGGGCAGTATATTGGCGTAATGCTCGGGCGGAAAGAGCAGGGGCAAGCCGCCATCAGCGACCTCGCCGATAGCTTCCAGCATTTTGGGGCTCATCGCGCCGAGGTAGATGGGCACGCGCCGCTCTGAGCGGAAGCGCAGCCAGGCTTCTTCCGTCCAATGCAGGGCGACGCCAACGGAAGCGGCGTTCTGATTTGATGTGAGCTTATTGATGGCCTGTACCGTTTCCAATACGCGGGTGCGGGGATAGCGGAATTCCAAGCCCAGCCAGCGCATGAAATCTTCGGCGCCGCTGGAAATTCCCAGGTTGAAGCGCCCGCCGGAGAGCTCGTCCAGGGTGGCGGCGAACATGGCGATTTCGCTCGGGTGTATAGTGAAGGGATTGAGGATGCAGCTGCCGATTTCGATGCGCTCGGTGGCGATAGCGACGGCGGAGAGTATGACCGGGGCGCTGCGCAGGAAGAGATCGTTGCTCACCCAAAATTGATGGAAGCCCGCCGCCTCAGCCGCTTGCGCATAGCGCACATAATCGCGGACCGGCAGGTCGTTGTTAAAGCGCAGACTGAATCTCATCAGCTCGCCGAGGCGATGATGGCTTCGGCTTCCATCTCGACCAGATAATCATCGCCTACCAGGGCGTGGATGAAGAGTAAAGTGTTGGCTGGGCGGATATCGCCGAAGTATTTTCCGTGCGCGCGCGCCACCGCTTCCCAATCGGCGCCCGGGGCGAGATAGATGCGGGTGCGCACGACATCGCTGAGCTGCGCGCCGGCTTGGTTCAGGGCGCGCTCGATCTTGCGGATGATGAAATCGGTCTGGGCGGCGCTGTCGCCGATGCCGATGATCGTATCCGCGCCATCGGTGGCGGTGGTGCCGGAGACATGCACGACATTCCCCAGGCGCACGGCGCGCGAGTAGCCGGCGATGGCTTCGTATTCCGTGCCTGACGAGATGTTTTGTCGTTTCATCTTGATTGCGCCTTTGCAGCTAATGCCACAACATCTTCGGCGCAGCCCCACGAGAGCGTGTAGCCGACCGAGCCGTGCCCGTAATTGTGAATGACGGCGCCGCCATTGGCGAGGCGCTCCAATTCCAGGCGGACTTCGGCGCGGCCCGGGCGCAAGCCGACGAATTCGCGGAAGACTTTCGCGTTTGCCAGGCGCTTCTCAATCGCCGAGCAACGCCGCATGATATCGGCCGATATCGTCGGGTCTATCTGCCGGTTCCAATCGCCTTTGACTTTGACGCCGCCGATCAGCACGCCATCCGCGCGGGGGAAGATATGATCAATGGCGTCGTGATCCATGTAGCCGACGCGGATGCCCGACGCGTCCAGCAGCATCGTCTGCCCGCGTATGGGATACACGGTCGCGTCACTCGCCACTTCTCGCGCGCCGACGCCGCTGCAATTGACCAAAAGGGGCGCTTCGTCCGCGAGCTCGTCCAGGGATTCGATTTCTCGGATTTCCACATTTCCGCCGGCAGCAAGGAACTGTTCATAAAGGCGCTGCAAATATATTGGCGGGGCGACCACCGGCACATCCATCAAATAGCCGCCAATTAAGCCGCCGCGCAATTCATGTTTGGACAGGCGCTGGAAGAATGGCAGGCGCTCGCGATACCAGGGATCGGGGACTTTATCGGCGTAAACTTCGCGCATCCGCTGCAGCGTAACGCCGCTGTTCGCTTCTTGAGTGAGCGGGAGGAAGTGTTTAAGCGACGCAATTGCCCAGTTACGACTTCTGCCTTCTAGGTCCGAAGCCGACCACATGGCGCCAGCGGCGATTGATGTCGTCTCTTCGGGCAGGTCACGCGTGACGATGTGGACTTCGTATCCGGCAAGCTGTAGGGCGCGCGCGGCGCTCAAGCCGATGACGCCGCTGCCGATGACGATGATAGGTGACATCCGCGTTCCCTAGCCCAGTCCGCCAGGACCTTACCTTGGCGAATTTGTTGGGCTTTGCCCAGGGTCGAATACAAGGCCTGTATTTTTACCACAGAGAACACAAAGGGCACTAGAGATATTTGCTTGCGAGGGGATTCTCTCCACCCGTCAGCTGGGTGTGGTGAATTTCATTGATAGCGCGACAAACCCCCATCCCCGGCCCCTTGCCCCCACAAGGAGGGAAGGGGAGTTTTTCAAGGAATTACGGGCTTTTGAAGTCCCTCCTTCATTTTGGGGGAGGGATTTAGGGTGGGGGGAAACGAGGGATATATCAACACATTCACCACACCCCGTCAGCTGGGAGTGGTAAAAATCGCGGTTACACACTGATAAGACGGTGTAAGGCTTGATTGGTATTAGCGAAAATCGCCT
>JAPPFH010000086.1 GCA_028875185.1 Chloroflexota bacterium
GGGGATGGGGTAAGACGTACGGAAAACAGGCTTTCTGCAGTAGCGGACAAGCCTTACAGTCTCCGATTTCGGGCAGCCCCAACCGGTTTCGTATGATTCGGGGGAATATGCGCGTCCTGATGCTCTCCAAAGCCTGCATCGTCGGCATCTATCAGCCGAAACTGGAGGCGATCGCGAGCCGCGGCGTTGACTTGACCGTGCTGGCGCCGCCATCCTGGCGCGATGAGCGCGGCGTACAGCCGCTCGAACGCGCGCACACACAGGGTTATCAGCTGCGCGAGATTCCCATCCGCTTAAACGGCAATTTTCATCTGCACCATTATCCGTCCCTGCCGCGGGAGCTGGATGCTATCCGACCGCAGATTGTGCATATAGACGAAGAACCCTATAACCTGGCGACTTGGCAGGCGCTGCGTCAGGCTCGGCGCCTCGGCGCCAAAGCGCTATTCTTCAGTTGGCAGAATATCCGGCGCGCCTATCCACCGCCCTTCAACTGGGGCGAAGGCTGGACGCTGCGCAATGCCGATTACGCACTGGCCGGCTCAGACGCGGCCGCCGCCGTCCTGCGGGCAAAGGGATTCGCCGGTCCGCTGGCGGTCATCCCGCAATTCGGCACATCGCCCGAGCTATTTCAGCCAGCCGCGATGCGCCCGCCGCTCCCCTTCACTATTGGCTACATCGGGCGCATTGTGCCGGAAAAGGGAGTTGAGATTTTGCTGCGCGCAGCCGCTCAATTGGAGGGCGACTGGCGCCTGCGGCTGGTTGGCGGCGGGTCAGCGCGCGACGAAATGGAGTCGCTTGCCCGCTCGCTCGGCATTGGAGAAAAGGTCGCCTTCCTTGGTCAGCTGCCCTCAACGGACTTGCCGGATCAATACCACAAGCTTGATGCGCTCGTTCTGCCCTCGTTAACCCGCCACAACTGGAAAGAGCAGTTCGGCCGCGTACTGGTCGAGGCGATGGCGGCCGGCGTGCCGGTCATCGGCAGCGACAGCGGCGCTATTCCCGGCGTCATCGGCGATGGGGGCCTGATAGTGCCCGAGGGCGATGTCGAAGCGCTGGCGGCCGCCCTGCGCGACTTGCGCGTTCAACCAGCCCGGCGCGCCGAGCTGGCCGAGAAGGGCCGGGCGCGTTTTCTGGCGCATTTCACCCACGAGCGCATCGCCGAAGCAACGGTGGCAGTGTATCGCGAACTTATGCATTCGGCGAAAACTGGCGCAGCCGCCGAATAAAATCGATGCTCTCCAGCTGGCGTTCCAGCAGGTGCGCGATATAGCCCAGCATGATGCGCTCGGCGCGACCGTGCTCCCCGGCGGTGACGCGCAGGCTGCTCACCCGCTCCCAGGCTTCAGCGCTGCGCTGCAAATGGCGCAGCAGCTTGAGCGTGACAATGTCGATCTCAACCAGCCGCGCCGGGACTTGGGGCGCCGCCGCTCGGCTAACCACGCCGCCTTCCTCATAGCTGAAATACTGCGCCTCCGGTTCCAGCGCCGCCCGGCTGATGACACACTCGCTAAGCTCGGGCCGAAAGCCGACCAGATCGAGCAGCTGCAGCTCGAAGAAACGCGCCGCCAAACGCGGATCTTCCGCCTCCGCGATGCGCGCCAGCGTTTGATGCAGCAGCGTGAATAGCTCGCCGCTTTCTTCTTCCTCATCAGCGGTGAAGCGATCGAGCAACTCGGCGACATAATTGGCGTAGGCGCCGCGCCCCAGATCTTCGCGCAAGCCCAAATATGGCTCGATCAATTGCGCTTGCGTCAGAATATCAAGGTTGCGCCCCTTATAGATGAGACAATCGCTGCGGGCGAAGAGCTCGACATGCCCGCTGAGCTTGGCGCTGGGCTTGCGCGCGCCTTTGGCGATGGCGCGGATCTTGCCCCGCCCAGGCGTCAGCAGGGTCAGCAGCCGGTCGGATTCGCCGAAATCGCGGCGGCTGAGGATGATAGCTTGTGTGCGAAATTGGCGTGGCGGCATGGCGCTGCATTCATTGACTGGCGGGATTATGGTATACTGCGCCACCGCGCGCAAGCATGGGGGTGGCAAACAGGATGAGCAAGACAGTTGAATTCCGACTGCCGCTGGAAGCAATCCGCGCTTATTGCAGGCAGCGCCCGATTAAGCGGCTGTTGCTGTTTGGCTCGGCTCTGCGCGAAGATTTCACACAGGAAAGCGACATCGATTTGCTGGTGGAATACGCGCCGGAAGCAGACTTGGATGCCTATGAAATCTTTCGACAGCAAGAGGATTTCAGCGAGATAATTGGGCGGCCGGTGGACCTGGGCGAGCCGCACTCACTCAAGCCCTATATTCGCCAAGAGGTCATCGAAAGCGCCGAGCTGATATACGATGTGAATGGCATTGAACCAGGCAGGAGCAAGCCTATGCCAAAGAAACCGGATAAAGACCGCCTGCGCCTGCTGGATATGCGGGACGCGGCTGAAGACGCTATTCAATTCGCCACCGGGCGCGCGCGCGCCGATATCGAGAATGACAGGATGCTGAAATCGGCATTGGTGAGAGAAGTCGAAGTCATCGGCGAAGCCGCCAATCATGTCAGCGAAGCAACGAGGGCGTTAGCGCCGGAGATTGACTGGGGGAAAATCATCGGCATGCGCAACAGACTCATCCATGACTATACCAATATCAACCTTGACGTGCTGTGGGATGTCATAACTTATCAGCTGCCGCCGCTTATCAGCGAATTGAATCGCCTGATTGAAGCCAAGTACGGAGCGCGCAATGAGTGAATCTGAGAAGAAATGCGCGAATGACAAAAGCGAAATCACCGAAGAAGCGCCTATCGTCACATCGCAACAACTTGAACTCGGCGATCAGACCCTCGCGTACAGAGCGACCGTCGGCATGCTGCCGCTCAAAGACGAGAAGGGGGCAATCGCGGCTCAAATCTTCTACACCGCCTACACGTTGGACGCGGACGCCAACCCCGCCGAACGTCCGTTGATCTTCGTCTTCAACGGCGGTCCTGGCTCGGCGTCCATCTGGCTGCACATGGGCGCGCTGGGACCGAAACGCGTCGACATGGGCGAAGAAGGCTTCATGCCGCCGCCGCCCTACAAACTCATCGACAACGCCCATACCTGGCTCGATCTGGGCGATCTGGTCTTCATCGATCCGGTCGGCACCGGTTACTCGCGCGCCGCCGACCCAGCCGATAACGAGAAATATTGGGGGCTGGAAGAAGACCTGGAAGCCGTGGGCGAGTTCATCCGTCTCTATCTCTCGCGGGAGAAGCGCTGGACCTCGCCCCTTTATCTCGCCGGCGAAAGTTATGGCACCACGCGCGCCGCCGGGCTGGCTGGTCACCTAATCGACCGGGGCATCGCCTTTAATGGCGTCGTGCTGATCTCGACCGTGATGAACTTCCAAACTCTGCGCTTCACCAAAGCCAATGACTTGCCCTATACGCTCTATCTGCCCAGTTTCTGCGCCGCCGCGCATTATCATGGGAAGCTGGAAGACGATCTGCAGAAGCGCGACTTGCGCGAACTGCTGCGCGAAGTGGCCGAATGGGCTGAAGCCGATTACACTGTCGCCCTGGCCAAAGGCGACCGCATGAGCGAAGACGAGCGCGCCTCCATCGCCGAGCGGCTCTCGCGCTATACCGGCTTGTCACAGCGTTTCATCCTCGGCGCCGATCTGCGCGTCAATATCATGAGCTTCTGCAAGGAGCTGCTGCGGGATGACAAGCGCGCGGTGGGCCGCCTTGATTCCCGCTTCATCGGCATCATGGCTTCAGCTGAGGGCGCCAGCTTCGATTTCGATCCCTCGATGCACGCCATCACGCCGCCCTATAACGCGGTCTTCAACCAATACGTGCGCGAGCAGCTGGCGTATGAGACAGACCTCAATTACGAAATCCTCAGCTACAAAGTCAACGAAAATTGGAGATATCAAGGCGGTCGCTTTCCCGATACCAGCGAAGGGCTGCGCGCCGCCTTCGCCAAGAATCCCTTTATGCGCGTGCTGGTTGCGCAGGGTTATTATGACCTGGCCACGCCCTTTCAAGCCGCCTACTACTCGCTGGCGCACATGGGCTTAGACCCGGCGCTGCGCGACAATATAACCATCACCGAATACGAGGCGGGCCACATGATGTACGTGCACGAGCCATCGCTGGCAAAGCTCAAAGCCGACGCGCGCGCCTTCATCCGCGCGACAGACTAACGCTATCGCGGCATCCGCGCCACATAGTCGCGTAGCAACCAACAGCTTCAACTGAGGTCATTCGCGCTCGACAGCCGCAATCTTGGCGGGCGGGCAGCACGAGGCATTTGCGTCTGCCGCTTACTGCACAAACCAATTCTTAACATGCCCCTGAGCTAAACAGCCCGTTCTCGACTCACAAGTCCATGAATTTCAATCCGAATCAAGCCCAGTTTCGTTATCGCGTCATTTGGTCTGATGATACAATGCCTCATAATTCGTTTCACAACGAGTGAAATTGATCTAATGCAGTATAAATTGCGCCCAACTCTATTGGCGGCAATGCGGACGAATGGATTCAGCGCGACCTTGTCTCGCGCCGTTTCCGTTGGCGGAACGCCTGTATTCCCGATGAGAGTGTACTGCGGAGTTAACCCGCGCTGCTTAAATCGAACTCCGCCTAGATTAAGCGAAATCAATGGGCTGTCGCTATTCCTGGCGATGCAACGCGCAATTCTCGCTATGCTTCCAGGTTCGCAAGCGTCAGTTCACGAAGAATGGAGAAACCCATGAGACTGTCAATGCAAAGATTTTTGTCGATATTGGCGCGGCATATGCTTTTGCTGATCTGCCTTCTCCTGTTTGGCGCCGCGTCGTTTGCCCCAGTCATGGCGCAGGACCCGCTGGCCGCCCCAACTGATTTGACGGCGACCGCCGTCGCCGAGGGCATCTCCCTAAGTTGGACGGCGCCGGCCGGCGCGGTAGACGGATATGAGATTTTGCGCATGCGCCCCGCGCAAGACGAAACTGAATTTACAACCCTGGTGGACGACACCGGAAACAGCGACACAACCTACACCGACGCCAGCGCCACAACGGATGGCGAAGAGTATTTTTATCGGGTCAGGACCATTCGCGGCACGGAGCGCAGCGAGCGTTCCTATGCGGCCTACACCACCTTTTCGTCTACACCGCCGCCACCGCCGCCCATCGTCAACACGGTCATCAGCTGTGAAATCCAGCACGGCGACATCCACGATATTTTGCATTGCACGGTCGCAGCCGGCGAACAGACCATCACATCGGCAGACTGGACCCCCAGCTTTGAGGCTACTTACGCTCAAACGACATCCAGACCGTCAGCGGCATGGGTTATCGCCGATGAATATTGCAGCCAAAGCACAGATGTCGAGGTCCAACCTTATGCCGGCGATACAGCGCTTCCGACGGCAACCGCCACAATTACGCTGGAGTGCTCGCCAGAGCCGGTTGACGCCTTATCCGTGAGTTGTCAAAACGTGATCGAAAACAACAAGCATGTTTTGCGCTGCCGGCTGAGCGGTGGCGATCAAACTGTTGACAGCGCTCTTTGGACCCCCCAATACGACAATCAATACGCGCAAACAAAAGTGGGAGAAGAAGCGGCTGAAGCGACCTGGATTATCAGCGATCACAGCCAAAACTACTGCGGCCAGACCACTTCGGTCGAAGTCACCGCCATTGTCGGCGGCGAGGCGGTTCCGACGCTTTCGACCACTTTCTCTCTCCCCTGCCTCATTATCGTCGACAACGATTGCAGCTTGGCAAACGCCATCCGCTCCGCCAATGGCAGCGCCCAACTCGAAGAGAGCGGCGACGGCGACGGCAATGACGATTGCGAAGTTGGCGCCGACCCTGACGATACGGCCGACCCGCCCGTAACGGGAGACGACATCATTCTGCTCACTAGAAATGTCACCTTGGCGGGCCCCCTGCCGACCATATCCAGCCAAGTTCGCATTGAGGGCAACAATCGCCGCGTCTCCGGCGATGGCGCCCACCGCGCGTTCATGGTGACAGGGGGGCATTTAGGCGTTAATAAATTGACCATAACCAGAGCGCTGGCCGCGACAGTGGGGGGCGGCATATATATCAACAGCGGTTCACTGACCGTCAGCGAAAGCACGATTCAGAACAGCAAAGCCAACGACATCGGCGGCGCCATTTACGCCATCGACAGCGACGTGAAAATCACAGACTCGATGTTCAGCGGGAACATGACGGTAAAGAGCCATGGCGGCGCTGTCTATTTCATCAGTTCCACCGGCTTGCACACATTGGATATTGTTGGCTCCACCTTCAAAGACAACACGGCTACCGAAGACGGCGGCGCTTTGAAGACCGCAGGCGGCATCGCCTCCATCAACAAGAGCACCTTTTTCGACAACGCCGGCGACGAGGGCGGCGCCATCGAAAGCAGCGAAACCACCCTTTCCATCACCAACAGCACCTTCAGCAACAACAGCGCCCGAGAAGGCGGCGGCTTGAGTTCCTTCAGTTCTTTCGTAACTCTCACGCACACGACTTGGGCTTACAATACAGCGGCGGAGCAAGGTGGCGGCATCGCCATCATCGGCTGGACCGGCAACTTCAAGATACGCAATACGCTCATCACCGAAAGCGCAAGCGGCGGCGATTGCCACAGCGGTCCCAATCCAAACATCATCCTTGAGTTCACCGGCAACTTCATCCAAGATGGCTCCTGCGCGCCGCAAACCGCCCAGAGTCAAGTGGTGTCGGAGGATGCTGAGTTTCAAGCGCAGGCAGACGCCGGGGATCAGCCGGTAATTACTGTCGAAGCGCAATTCAGCACCGGCGATGACGCCAAGATTGGCAGGCTGACCGGCAACCCGCCGCATCACCCTTTGCAGGCGGGAAGCCCGGCGATTGACGCCGCGAATCCAGTGTACTGCTTGCTTGATGATCAGCCTTTGACCGCCCGTCCGCAGTTCGGCAACTGTGATATCGGCGCTTATGAATATCCGAAACCGGCGCCGGATCCGCCCGCTACGCCCGATCCACCAGACCCGCCGGACCCGCCGCCCGCTACGCCGCAGCCGACGCCCGAAGCACCGCCGCCGCCACCTGTGTCAACGTCCGCGCCTTATATCTGCCCGGTGAGCGATCGCATCATCGTGAGATCGCCAAACGACGATGTGCAATGCGCGGAGATTGACACCATCTCGCTCGACAAGCACCCAGCTCTGCAAGGCGCGAGACTAGCCATGAGACTGTGGCGGTCCGCTGAGATCTGCACCCACTCGGTCTCGGACGGAGAAAACCTTTTCCGCCTGGCCATTCAATACGACACAACCGTGGAAGTCCTAAGGCGGCACAACAATCTCGACTCCGATCATCTCTCTGTCGGGCAGGTGCTGCTGCTGCCAGCCTGTGAGTCGGACGATCTCTACTTCGCCCCGGGGACCGAAGTTTGCTTCGCGGCCGCTGGCGGCATTGTCTTTATCGATACCGCTACCGCCGAGCGAGACGTACACACGATCGCGGCTTACGAAAGCGGCGGCATGACCTGCGGCCAAATCAACCGAGCCGGCATCGTCGTGCTGGTTTCGGGCGGCGACAGCTAAGTGCCGCGTCTTCAGTTGAATGGCGCGTTCGAGACAATGCGCCTTAACGATTGAGCGGCCCGCGCTTTCGCCGCTATTCCGCAGCCGGGGGAATGTATGAGCCATTGCACGAAGCTGCCTTCTTTAACCGCTAGCGAGGTTTGCCGCCTCGGCGACAAACGCTGGCTGGTTGAAGAAGGCGTCTGGTCAGTCGCTACCGCGCGCCAATGGCTAACCCGCCAGACCTGCCTGCAGCACATCGAAAAGCAGGGTTACAAGTTTCGCAAGCCCAAGCGCCGTTGACAGGCCCCCACCCCAAACCCCTCCCCCATAAAGAGGGAGGGGCTTAAAATACGCGAAAACGCTTGAAAACTCCCCTTCCCTCGTTGTGGGGTGCGCGTAGACACTGCACAAGGGCAAGGGGTCAGGCCACGTAGACATAGACCTTCGGGGATGGGGGTTGAGCTGTCGAAGCCACTTTCTTCGACACTCCCCAGCCGCCGCAGATTTGACAGACAAATGCTTACTGACTAGAATCCCCTTGTCAGCGCAATCGAACGGTTCGTGTTTGCCGCTAATGGTTCGTGATTCCGCGGCGGCAAATCGCCCTTCCGCCGTCGATTGGCAAATACAAAGTAGGCCGCGTAGATAGAGTCAATGAAAAAATACATTTTGCGCCGCGTAATCTTGATGATTCCGCTCGTGATTGGCATAACGACCGTCACCTTCGCTCTCATCCATCTGATCCCCGGCGACCCGGTCGAACTGATGATGAGCAATACGCGCCAGATGACTCAGCAAGAGATCGACCGCATCCGCGACAAGCTCGGGTTGAACGACCCGTTGCCAGTACAATATGTTCGCTACGTTACCAACCTGCTCAAGGGCGATATGGGCATTTCTGTCCGGTCGCGCTCCGCCGTGAGCTACGAGATCAGCCAGCGGATGCCCGATACCATCATCCTTACCGTGACTTCAATCGTTCTTGTGCTGGTATTCGCCTTGCCCCTGGGCATTCTGTCCGCTTTGAAGCGGGGCACCTGGATCGACACGGCGGCGATGACTTTCGCCTTGTTCGGCGTATCGATTCCAGCCTTCTGGTTTGGCATCATGCTGATGCTCATCTTTGGGCTGCACCTTGATTGGCTGCCCACTGTCGGGCAAGGCAAGACGCCGATCGAATTCGCGCGCTCGCTGGTGCTGCCATCAGTAACGCTGAGTCTGATTCTGTTGGGCTTAGTCACGCGGATGGCGCGCTCCAGCATGTTGGAAGTGTTGAGCCTGGATTATGTGCGGACTGCGCACGCCAAGGGCATGGGCGCGCGCCGGGTCAACTTCCGCCATGCCCTGCCCAATGCGCTCATCCCAGTATTGACCGTCATCTCCGGTCAATTCGCCAGCCTGCTGGGCGGCGCCGTCGTCATCGAGAAAATCTTCGGCTGGCCCGGCATTGGAAGACTGGCTGTCGACGCCATCTTCGCCCGCGACTACCTGGTCGTCACCAATACGGTGCTGGTCTTCTCGATCATGGTCATACTGGTCAATCTCGCCAACGACATATTGTACTCATACATTGATCCTCGCATTCGCCTGCAATGAGGTAAGTCATGGCCGAGCAAGTCGTAGAATTAAGGGCGGACGCCGCATACGAAAATGTAACCAGACCCAAGTCGTTTTGGAACTCGGCGCTGCGCCAGCTTATTCGCAACAACCGGGCGATTCTAGGTTTTGCGGTCTTGCTTGTACTCGTGCTCGCCGCCGTCTTCGCCGAGCAGATCGCTCCCTATGATCCCATCAAGACCAATTATTCCAATGTAAAACAGCCACCCAGCGCCGAACACTTTATCGGCACGGACGAATTGGGACGCGATGGCTTCAGCCGGCTGATATACGGCGCGCGCATTTCTCTGGCGGTTGGCTTTATTGTCTCCAGCATATCAGTGACTATTGGCGTCGCTTTGGGCGCTATCGCCGGTTACTTTGGCGGCATTGCCGATATGGCCATTATGCGCGTCGTCGATCTGATGATGGCCTTTCCTTTTCTTGTCCTCGCCATTGCTCTGGTCGCCGTATTTGGTCCCAGTCTTTTCAATATGATGGTAGCGCTGATTGTCCTCTACTGGATCTGGTTTGCCCGGGTTGTGCGCGGCATGGTGCTGACGCTGCGCGAGACTGAATTCATCGTCGGCGCCAAAGCAGCGGGCGCTTCCGATATCGCGATCATCTTCCGTCATATACTGCCCAACGTATTCCCGGTTGTCGTGGTGCAAGGTTCCTTCAGCGTCGCCGAAGCGATCCTCATCGCCGCCACGCTCAGCTACCTGGGTTTGGGCGCGCAACCGCCGACGCCCGAATGGGGATCGATGCTGAGCAATGCCAAAGAACTGATGCGCATCTTGCCGGTGATGTCCATCGCGCCCGGCGTCGCCATCATGATCACCGTGCTCGCCATCAACTTCATCGGCGATGCCCTGCGCGATGCCCTCGATCCCACTCTGCGCCAATAATTTGCACATCAAGCGAATTCTGCGATAACATCTCTTTTGCGTGTCTCGGCATCAATCCCGCTTCAACGCTATCTAGGACGCGGATATCTCAGGGTGGGCGTCTAGTCGTCGGCGTCACCGCCCCGTTTGAGCACATGGCGCGCATCGGCAAAGAAAGGAGGCGATTATAGGCATTCCGACGACTGTGAAAACTGTACGATTTTCTACACCAATTCGAGCCTGTAATGAGGAGGGCTTAATCATGAAATTCAAGACTGCAATGACCTTGTTTGCGCTGCTATTCGTAATGGCGCTGTCGTTGGCGCCGGCCGCCGCCGATGGCCACTGCCCGCAAGAGGGCGGCACCTTTACCATCGGCGTCGATACCTTCTTGCCAATGGACCCCAACACCGCCGCCCATGACTGGACCTTCTATGCCATAACCAATATCAACAGCATGCTCTTCCGCATCGAGTCGGGCCAGCCAGTCGGCGACTTGGCTGAATCCTGGGATATCAGCGAAGACGGCACCGTCTACACTTGGCATATCCGCCCGGGCATGATGTGGCACGATGGCAATGAAATCTTCCCCGAGGGCGAGAGCCGCGAAGTCACCGCCCATGACGTGGTCTATTCAATCTACCGTCAATACGATGATGAATCATCGATCATGGCGGCCGATCTGCGCAACCTCTTCGTCTCGGCTGAAGCCACCGACGACTATACCGTTGTCCTGACGCTCAGCGGTCCCGACGCCATCATGTATGACAAGGCGCGCGGCTTAACCTTCACCGCCATTGTCGCCAAAGAAGCGATTGAGCACTATGGCGACGATTATGGGCTGAACCCGCTGGGTTCCGGTCCCTTTGAATTTGTCTCCTACTCGCCCGACGAGGAAGTCGTCTTGCGCGCGAACGAGGACTACTACATTGATCCCTGCCTGGATGAAGTCATCTTCCGCGTGATGCCCGATGTGCCAGCGGCGATGATCGCGCTGGAAGCGGGCGACATCGATTGGTGGGGCGCGGTCACGCCGGGTGATGATGTTGGCCGATTCCTCGACAACGAAGACATGACCGTCATCAACTTCGGCTGCCCAGTCGCGACCCGCTTGTACATGTCGGTGGACAAGGCGCCATTTGACGATGTTCGCTTCCGCAAGGCGCTCTCCCACATGAAAGATGGCAACGCCATCAACGCCGCCCTTCGCGGTCCTACCCATGTGAAAGGCGCGGGCACCGCGGGTCCTGGCGTCGCTGGATATGTCGAAGGGCTCTACGACGAATATCACAGCTACGATCCCGAATTGGCAATGTCGCTGCTTGATGAGCTCGGCATCGTCGACAGTGATGGCGATGGCTGGCGCGAAATGGATGGCGAGCTGCTGGAAATTCCCATGTTCGCCTGGAATTCCGATCCGGCGCCGGATTATGTGGCCGCTATCGTAGACGCGGGCGCTCAGGTCGGCCTCAAGATCCGCTCCGAAATCGCCGACCCCGGTACCAACAACGCAAGACGCATTGACGGCGAATGGGGCATTTATCTGGGTCAAGGCTGGTGCGGCGAAGGCGGCACCAACGCCCTCTGGGGCAGAAACGGCTGGATTTCCACGCTCGGCTACGAAGATGAAGAAATCTTCAATTTGCTAGATATGTCGGCGCAAAACCTCGACGAAGAGTCGCGCGAAGCGCAGCTGCAAGCGGCCACGACGCGTGTCGCCGCGCTCTACTTCGAGCCCGCATTCGGCTTCTTCAACATCTTCACGGTCAAGAACAATTACGTGAAGGACTTCTTCGGCGGTGAATGGACGCTGAATCTGGTCACCGATGATCACAACGTCTGGATCAACGAGGACGAGCGCTAAAAGAGTTCGGCGCATCGTAGGGGCGAGCTATCAGCTCGCCCGCTGAATCACAATCTGTAGGGGCGAGCTATCAGTTCGCCCGCCCTAGCACAAATCTGTAGGGGCGACCCTTGGGTCGCCCTATCAGCGCAAATATATAGGCATACACGTGGATTATGGACCTGCAACAAATCGCCGCCGACATACCCGATTATCAAGAATTCCTTACCTTCGACGAATTGAACGCTTCGAGCCAGCGGCTGCGCGAGCGTTACCCGGACCTCGTCAGCACGCGCGAAGTGGGCAGCACGCGCAATGGCGAGCCAATCGAGCTCCTGACCATCGCCGGCGGCGAAGACAATGCCTTCATCTTCGGCGGTCCCCACCCAAACGAACCCATCGGCTGCATGACCATCGAATACCTGTCGCAGCGGCTTTGCGCTGATGACGGCCTGCGCGCCGAACTCGGATACACCTGGCATTTCATCAAGTCGATCGACGCCGACGGGATGCGGCTCAACGAAGGCTGGTTCAAAGGACCCTTCACGCCCACAAACTACGCTCGCCACTTTTACCGCCCGGCGCGGCACGAGCAGGTCGAATGGACTTTCCCAATCGATTACAAATCGCTTAAGTTCGCCGATCCCTTGCCGGAGACGCGCGCGCTGATGCAGGTCATCGACGAGACCAAACCCAAGCTGCTTTATTCATTGCATAACGCCGGCTTTGGCGGGGTCTATTATTACGTCTCCGCCGAGTGCCCGGCGCTCTACGACACCTTTCATCAGATCCCCGAATGGTTTGATCTCGCTCTGGACCTGGGCGAACCGGAACTGAGCTTCGCCGAGCCCTACGCCCCGGCGATTTACCGCATGTTGACCAGCATCGACATGTACGATCATCTCGAGCGGCACGGCGTCGCCGACCCGGGCGCGGTCATCGGCTTCAAAGCGTCAAGCGCGCAATATGCCGAGCGCCACGGGTCTTTCTTCCTGATTGTCGAAATGCCTTATTTTGATGAACCGCGCGTAAACGATCAGTCGCCGACAACAACCATAAGGCGCGCTGCCATCCTAGAAGCGATGGATATTGCCATTGAACATGACGATTGGATCCGCGGGCGGCACGCCGCGGTCGCAAGCGTCCTTCGCCTCGATACACCGGTGCGGCGCGCGCTGGAAGATTTCCTCGTCATGAGCGCCGGCTTTCGCGAAGCCGATCGCGAATGGGTCATGGGCGCCGAAGAGACCAATCGACCGGCGACCCAGGCGGAGCTTTTCAGCAATCTGTACACTTCCCGCTTCTATAAATTGCTGAACACCGGGCTCTTGGCGCGCATGCTGCGGGAGGAGATTGCCAAGGGCAATACGGACCGCGCGCTACAAGCCGCAAGCGAAGATGCTGAAGCGCGGCTGGAAGCGGATGGGGTGGCGCTCGAAAGCGCGCTCGATTACCGCGCGATACCCATCCGCAGCCTCGTCGGCGTACAGTGCTGCGCGGGCTTGGCGACTGCCGCCTACCTGCAAAAGTCCTGATGCCGCACTCGCTTTCAGTGACGACTTTGCAGCGCGCCGAACCAATATCCTTATGAACGAGAGGGACCGATTATGAATATTCCAAGCGGACGCTCATTTTTGACCGCATTCCTCATTATCATCTCCTGCGGTCTTGTCGCCTGCAGCGAAGGCGGATCCAAGGATGCCGCCGTCGAAAAAGTGACCAGCCAGGTCGCCTTCGTTTACCGCGAAAACATCGACGAATACAATTGGAGCCATCTGCACGAAATCGGACGCCAATACCTCGATGAGCAATTGCCCGATCTGGGTACCAAATACGTCGAGAATGTTTCCGCTGATGAAGCCGAGAAAGTCCTGCGCCAGCTGGCCGAAGAAGGGCACAAGCTGATCTTCGCCACATCCGCCGAGTATTATGACGCTGTCATGAACGTGGCCTCCGACTTCCCTGAGACCAAGTTTGAAGTTTATGGCGGCGGCGAAACAGCGGACAATGTTGCGACCTATGACGGCCGAATGTATCAAGCCTTTTATGTCGCGGGCGGTTATACCGGCGAGATGACGGTGAGCGGCGTCATCGGCTTCATCGCGCCCGAACCCACCATAGAGGTCATACGCCATATCAACGCCATTACCGCCGCTTCGCTATTGGTCAGAACCTGCGAAGACATATCGGTGCACATTCGCTGGACCGGTTCCTGGAATGACCCGGAGGCGGAGCGCGCCGCCGCCCTGGAGCTGGTCGACCTCGGCGCCGATGTGCTCGTCCAACATACCTACAGCCCCGAAATGCAGAAAGTCGCCGAAGAGAAAGGCCTACGCTCAATGGGCTATGGCTTTGATATGCGCGAGTTCGCACCCAAAGCCAACATGACCAGCATCATCTGGCAGTGGGGTTGGTATTATCTGCGCCAGGTCAACAACATGCTGGAAGACAAATGGAAAGCCAGAGCCTACGATGGCAAAGTCTCCACCAAGGCGCATGGCCGCGGCATCGTCGACCTGGCGGCGTACAACTACGATCAGATTCCCCACATCATGGAGGCGCCGCCGCTAAAGTGGCGCATCACCTGGAATGAGACGGTCAAAGACACCTTCGACGGCCCCGTCTATGCCCAGAACGGCGACCTGGTGCTGGCCAAGGGCGACAAGTTCCCCAAGGGTTATATCTTTACCGATATGGACTGGTTCGTCGAGGGCGTTGTCGGCGAAGCGCCGGGCGAGGCGCCAGCCAAAGTCGAAGGCCGCGGCCGCGATGTCGTCTGCCGATAGTCCCTTTCGCTGCCGGTCCGAATGGTGGCCAAAGCGAGCAACTAATGAGAATGGCTGTAGTACGAAAGCGATAGCCAAAATTGGCGAGAGGTTGTAGGGGCGAGCCGGTGGCTCGCCCGCCCGCCGCGCGTAGGTCGCGTAGACACTGACCGCCGACACTGCGGGTGAAATGCCCCTACAGCCTCCTTTTGTCGCGGGTTCGTTATTTTGCGTGAGCCAAGTCGTGACTTGCGCGGGACTGTGGTGAAGCCATTGAGATCTGTTGCCGCTTAAAGGTCAGAAACAGGAGAATCCAATGCCGCATGCATTGCTGAAAGAACATCCGGATCTAGCCACGGCGATCGACTTGTACGACGCTTGGATCCGATTCACGATGCGCCAGAAACACCAACCCGGGCTCGCCCTAGGCATCGTCTATGAAGGCGAACTGCTGTGGGGGCAGGGCTATGGCTGCGCCGACATCGCAACGAATGCGCCAGTCACCTTGGACACGCGCTTCCGCATCGCCAGCATCAGCAAGACCTTCACCGCCATCGCCATCTTGCAAATGCGCGACGCCGGGGCCTTGATCCTCGACGATCCTGTCGCCGAGTATCTTGACTGGTTCGACCTGCAATACCAAGGCGCGCCCGCAATCACGATCCGCAATCTCTTGACGCACACATCCGGGCTCCCGCGCGATTCGCACAACCCCATGTGGACCGAGTGCGACGCGCCGGAATGGGATGAATTTGTCGCGGCGCTCAAATCCCGCCCGCCCACGCGCCCGCCCTACGACAAATTCGCCTACAGCAACGTCGGCTACTCCCTGCTCGGCGGCGTCATTGAACAGGTCTCGGGCCAATCATGGGCGGATTATCTCCAGCGCAATATCGTTGATCCGCTCGAGATGTCGGAGACGCATCCCGTGCCGCAGAGCGACGATCCCCAGCTGGCGACCGGTTATTCGCAACTCAATGATGATTACCAGCGCGAGCCAATGCCCTTCTTTTTGATGAAGGGCTTTGAAGCTTCAGCCAACTTCGCCTCGTCCATAAACGATCTGGTGAAGTACGCGGCCTTTCACCTCAGTGACGAAGAGAACGCCGTCCTCTCCCCGCATTCCCTGCGCGATATGCACCGCATCCACTGGCTGGAGCCGAAGTGGGACAGCGGCTACGGATTAGGCAGCATGCAGTACAAACTTGAGGACTGGTCAATCAGCGGTCACGGCGGCGGCTACCCCGGATATCTGACCGGATTCACGCTATGCCGCGAGCAATCGACGGCGCTAATCGTGCTCACAAACGCGCTCGGCAGCGCGCCCACCGAGTACATTAATCAAGGTTACAAACTTGTCTTGCCCGAGATCATCAAGGCGACCAAGGCGGACGCGCCCGAAGCCGACCCCGCCTGGCAAATCTACCTCGGCGAGTACGTCCATGAGTGGGGTTATGAGAAGGTCATATTGCGCGAAGGACAACTGCAAATCGTCTCGCTCGATGGCATGGATTACCCGCCTGTGATCCTCGAGCCGACCGATGCCGAGCACAGTTTCACGATGCGAGAACAAGGCGGTTCCAACGAATGCGCGCGCTTCGAGCTGGACGAATCCGGCGCTGTGCTGCGTCTGTGGCTGCGCAACGAGTACGCTTTCAAGAAGCGTTAGAAATGAGAGGCGGCTATGAGCGAGCGCGGAAGCAAACGCAACTTCGGTCCCCTGGATGATCTCCGCTACGCCCGTATCGGCAGCGCCCGCCTGTCTCCCTGCGGGGAGCTGGCTGTCTGCGATCTGACCCGGCACGATCTCGAATCCGAGCGCAGAACCACATCGCTTTGGCGCATCGACTTGCCGAGCGGAGATACCCGTCAGCTCACCAGGGAAGCCGGGCGCGATATGTCGCCCTGCTGGTCGCCGGACGGGGCGCAGATCGCTTTTCTTTCTGATCGCTCAGGTCCCAAGCAGGTTTTTCTGCTATCAGCCGACGGCGGCGAAGCGCGGCAACTCACTGATCTCCCGCAGGGGGTCGAGGGACCGCCTGTCTGGTCGCCCGATGGCGGTTCGATCGCCTTCACGGCAGGACCTGAGGTCGAGCCCAGAGATCCGACGGCGCCTTATCGCGTGACACGCTTCGTCTATCGCTTCGATGGCATCGGCTACATTGATGACGCGGCGCAAAACATCTTCATCCAGCCGATCGACGGCGGCGAGGCGCAGCAGCTCACCAATGACGCGCATCTGGACCGCGCGCTACGCTGGTCGCCCGATGGCCGCGAGCTGCTCTATCTCGCATCCTTCGACCCCGATCAGCCTGACTTGTTCTCAGCCAAGCTGCGCGCGGTCAATCTTCAGGGCGAAGTTGAAGAGCTGCTGGGATTGGATTGGGGCTTCATTAAGAACGCCGGCTGGCTGCCCGATGGAAACGGCATCATGGTTGTCGCCTCGCGCGGCGATCAGCCGATGGCGACCAAAGACGACCTTTGGATTCTCCATCGTGAAAGCGGAACTGCGGTCAATCGCAGTGCCGATCTGACGACCGGCGTCGAAGTCCAGTGGTTCCCCGTTTTCAGCGCGGCCGACATCTTGACCGCCGATGCCGCTGCTTTGGTGAATGTCGTGGAACGCGGCAGCAGAGGCATCTATGAAGTAGCCATGACCGGTCGGCCACAATGGCGCCAACTGCTGGGCGGGAAGCGAACGACTGCTCTGCATGATGCCGATGGCGAAAACATGCTTTTCTCCTCGGGCGATCTGGAGAACCCGGGCGACCTTCACCTTGCCGCTTTGGACGGATCAAACGAGCGCCGAGTCACGCGCTTTAATGATGATCTGCTTGCCGAGCTTGCCTTTCCGAAAGTTGAAGACCTGTCATATCAAACGGACGACGGCACGCCGATACAAGGCTGGCTGCTGCGACCAAACGAGGGCGCGCCGCCTTATCCCACGATTCTCTATATTCACGGCGGTCCCCATGGTTGGTACGGATACAATTACGGGAGCGATTTTCAAATGCTCGCCGGCGCCGGTTTTGCTGTGCTATTTGTCAATCCGCGCGGCTCCACCGGTTATGGCGACGCCTTCTCCACCGCCCTATCGGGACACTGGGGCGCGCTTGATCACAAAGACCTCCTTGACGGCGTGGATTTTGCCGTGCAGGCGGGCTACGCCGACCCCGACAGACTAGGCATCTGCGGGCTTTCCTATGGCGGCTATCTCACTTGCTACACCATCGGGCGGACGAATCGCTTCAAAGCGGCAGTGGCGGAGAACCCGATTACGGATCTAGTCAGCCGATATGGCACAGCCGACATGGGACCCTGGGGATCGCTTAGCGAGCTTGGCGGCAAGCCACACGAAATCCCGGATGTCTACCGGCGCGGTTCGCCCGTGACCTATGCGCACAACTGCAGAACGCCGACGCTCCTGATTCAATGCGAGGAAGATTACCGCTGCCCGGCCGGGCAAGCTGAGCAATTCTATGGGCACTTGAAGGCAAACGGCTGCACGGTAGAGATGCTGCGGATCCCGGCTCAGTCGCATGTGGCTTCGATTACCGGTCCGGCGCGCGTCCAGAAAGCGCAAAACGAAGCGCTATTGGAGTGGATGCAGCGGCATGTATGATTGCCGCGCGCTCCCATCCCGCTCTGCTCAGGCGTCGCTTGCTCTTTCCAACTCGCCTTTGTCGATAAGATTCCAACTCGCCGCGAGGTAAATGATCCCGCGGTGCTCCATCTGCTCCATGACTTCGCTGTCGCCATGCACGTTGAAGGCATAGGCGTAGGCCACCGAGTCAATCACGGGACCGGCGATCTCCCTGGCGACCAGATCAATCCAATACTGGCCCGGAAGCACGTTGATGTTGTCAATGCGGCACTCCAAAACGCTGTCGCGCTCCAGCCCAAGCGACTGACGGGTTGATAGCGGCACATCGACAAAACAGACGACGGTGTTTGCCGGATCAACGATGCGCAGTGAAAAGCGATAATTCGGCACCGGCTCCCTGACGTCCAGCGTGATGCGAAACATCGCCGAATCGCCCGTGGAAAAAGCCGTGATCTCCCGCCCGCTCACTACGTCGTGCATGTTGATGTCCAAAATGCGAAAAGCGCCAGTGCCTTCGCGCTGGTCCGCGGCGATGCGGTCTTTGCTTGCGATGACGGTCGACCGGTCCAGCGCGCCCTTGAAATAGGCGGACAGAATATCGCTGGGCGAGCCAGACGCGGTGATTCGTCCATCTTCCAACAGCAGCGCCCGCTCACAGAGCCGTTCGATCGAATACGGGCTATGCGTGACGAAGAGTATCGTGACGCCGCTATTCGACAATTCATCCATGCGATTGAGGCACTTCTTCTGAAAATTGACATCTCCTACCGATAGCACCTCGTCTATCAAGAGAATATCGGCATCGACATTCACGGCGACGCTGAAGCCGAGGCGCGTCTGCATGCCGCTGGAATACTGCCAGACGGGCTTTTCCAGCCAATCGCCCAATCCGGCGAAGTCTTCAATTTCCGGAATCTTTGCCTCCATTTGCGCTGCGGTGAAGCCCATGATGGCGCCGAGCAGCTTGATATTCTCGCGCCCGGTCAAGTCCCGGTGGATGCCGGCCGCCAGCTCAATCATTGGGAAAAGCCGCCCGTTAACCTGCACCGATCCATAAGTGGCCGGGCTTACGCCAGCAATCAACTTGAGCAAGGTGCTTTTCCCGGCGCCGTTCTTGCCTACAATACCCAGCGACTCCCCGTGCTTGACCGTGAATGAGACATCGCGCAGCGCCCAGGGACCGTAATCGGAGCGATCTTTATTGTTGTCGCCGCGCAGCTGGTCAACCTGGCGGCGCAACCAAGGACGCAAGGGCAAGCCGTAGCGCTTCCACACCGCTTGCGTCTCTATAGCCCAATCGCGGTTCATCACTGATTCCGCCTTAGAATGCCGGGTCCGCTAGAGGACATCGGCAAAATAACGAGACATGACGCGATAGAACGGGAAGGCGACTGCCAGCGCGATGACGATAAACAGGGCGCTTATCAGCAAACCGCCGAGATTCGGCGCTTGACCGAATACCAAGACCTTGCGAAAGCCATCAATAATCGGAACCGCGGGATTCAGCGCGTGGAGCAGCGGCCACTGGTCCAATAGCTCTTGCGATGAATACATGACCGGCGTCAAAAACAGCCAAACTTGCATGATGTACTGGATGCCATACAAGACATCGCGGCGGTAAATGGTAAAGGCGCTGATGCCGATGCCAACCGCCCAGGCCAACAAGCCGGACATAAAAACAAGCAGCGGCAGCCATAGCCAGGCGCCGGTGATCGGAATTCGGAAAATCTGCAACACGACAATGAGCACAATGCTGGACATGAGAAAATCGAAGGCGGTCGTGAGGATGACCACGAAGGGAAAGATCTGGCGCGGCGCCGGCATCTTGCGCAGAATCGTGCCGTTCGCCAGAACGCCATGTGGTATGCGCACCGCGGCGCTCTGAAAGAAGGTCCACGGCACCGTCGCCGCCATAACAAAAGCCAGCCGCGGCATGCCTTCGCTGCTCGCGCCAACCAGCCCGCTTAGAAAACTTAAGATTACCGTCGAGAGTATCGCCGGGATGATCGCCCATAGCGGACCCAATGCCGTTCGCCGGTAACGCGCGCGCACATCGCGGCTGACTAGCGAAATCAACAGATTCCAGTAACTCAGCCAGATTTCGCGGTTGTTCTGTGACGGGTTATTGTTCGACCACTGACTCATGGTTGATCACCACTTCGCGGCGGAAAGTCGTCCCGCTATTATGGCGCGTTAGCCCGAGATGCACAGGCTAAAATCCGCGACGATATACACGCTTCCCGCCTTCAATCATCAGCGGCGCCGCTCGATGTGGACGCGCCGCAATAGCCGCGCCATCTGCGCCCGGACCTGGTCCTGGGTCGCGCGCTTGCCCACCAGCGGCTCGCCAAAGCGGAGGCTGATGAGCGGGTCGCGGTATATGGGGAACATCATTTGGAAGGTGGCCGCCAGAAAATGCCGTTTGTCCCGGTCGCGGTAACGCCGCACGATGGCGTTGCCCAGCGCCCGCCGCGACAGCAGGCCGCCGACAGCGACGGGCATAATCGTCAATCCGGGAACCTGGCGCGCAAAAAGCGCAAGACTGCCCGTCCATTGCGTCAATGAAGCCAGCGCCGAGTCCAGGTCCAGGCAAGGATCGGCTTCGATTTCGCCGCGCGGATACAGCAGCAGCGACCGGCCCGCGCGCAGGTGGCGCAGCGCCGCGCGAATTGTCGCGACCGGCTGATCAGGATCGACGACGATGACATGACGCCGCGTCGCCCGCAAGCCGGGCAAGATGCCAAAGTCATTTGCCAGGATTTGCGTGTCCTGCCGCGGCGACGCCGCCAATAGCGAGTGGGCATCGCCCAAGCCTGCGTGGTTGCCGACGAAGAGCAAGGGTCCTGTCAACGGCACATTCTCGACGCCATGGATATGGATGCCTTCTGAGCCGATGTCGACCAGCCACTCGCTCGCCCCTTTCAGGTGCCCATCGCGCGCGATCATGCCTTCCATCTTGATGCCGAGCCGGGTGAGCTCGAAGATGAATGGGGCGCAGGCGATGTGGAGCGCGGCTTTGGTGACGGGGTTGCTGAAGCAGAAGGCGTCCACGACCGAGGTGGACATGGCGCGGTAGAGGGGGAGGAAGCGATTCATTCGAGAGGCCAGTACAGACGGCAACTTTCGCGTCAAGGGAAACTTTTACAAGCATCTTATGATATTATGTTTTAGGCAGGTATATTGATTCGGCTGCCTTTCGCTCAAGGGGGCGACATGATTTCTGTTCTCAAGTTCATCGGTAGGAATTTCATTTCGATCGCGCTGGTAATTCTCGCGCTCATCGTAGGCGGATATATTGTCGGCAAGGCAAATGAAGTGCGCGATTTCTTCTTCCCAGAGACTACGTTGTATGTGCGTTCGCCAAAGACAATCGTCAATAGCATCAACGGTATCGGCCAGCTGGTTACGGTCACATCCGAACTCGAAAAATTGGATCTCAGAGTGGAGATTCATCAGGGCTTTCTGAACGCCGGCTATTACAGCGCCTCTCATCGGGCGTTCGGCGCAATTGAAGCGGGCATTGACTTCGACGCCATCACAGAAGACAGCGTTCGTTTCGAGAATGGCGCATATACGATTACCCTTCCCGCTCCTAGCATCACCAGCTGCCGCATAGAATATATCGACCAGAACCAGCACTCTCTCACACTTCTGGCGGCGGATTGGGATATGGTGCGGCAAATCGCCCAAGCCGAAGCCATTGAAGGATTTGCGGAAGAAATGATTGAGCAAGGGATTTTGAAACGGGCGGCGAAAGAGACGGAACTGCGCCTGGGCGACTTCGTGCGCGAGCTGACCGGCAAGCCGACGCGTATTGACTTCGCGGCGACTGAGGGCGAACCGGTATTGCCGGATTCTTGCCAGCCCTACACGCCGAGTGGCTGGGGCAAAGATGAGAATGGCGCTTGGAAGCGGACGGGTTGACGCAAAAGGGTAAGCAAGGTGAAGCAGTGACTGAGACGAATTGGCGTGCGACAGCCCGCAGTATTGGGATGGCAATCCTGGCGGGCTTGTTCCTCTTGTGGATCGGGGCAAATGGATTGCAACAAGGCGGCCCAATTTGGTCGGCGGCTACCAGTACGTCGACCGCCACAGCGACGAACACTGCGACTCCGACAGCGACATATACCAACACGCCGAGTAATACACCAACATTTACTGCTACACCCAGCAGTACGTCAACGCCGACTGTTACGCCAAGCGACACACCCACCAATACGCTAACCTTTACGCCGACGTATACACCCACGCTCACACCGACGCCGACGTTAACGCCGACGAGCACACCGTTCCCGTCCTCAAGGATACTCAAAGCTATTCAGGAAAGAAGTCAACTAATAACCTCCAAGCACGAATATGCGTACGTAGGTCTCGAGGTGCGACATCCCGCTAATCTAGCCTGCGAGTATCACTCGAAGCACGCGGCTGCTGGCGTCATCGAAGCCGGAATCAATCTTGAATCGATAGGTGAAGGCGACATCCAGTGCGACAACTTCATCTGCACGGACCATACGATTACCCTGCCCGCACCAGAGATAACGAGTTGTCGTATTAAGTTTATCGACCAGTACACTCAGAGAGGTGGCGGGACGCCGACTTGCTTCGCCAATGAGTGGATGGACATGAGGGACATCGCACAGGGGCTGTTTACCGAGCAGTTCCTAAACGAGGCAATCGAAGACGACATTCTCGGACGAGCCGGCGATGAAGCCGCGTATGTCCTGGGCAACTTGATAAGTGAAGTGACGAGCGGACGAGTCCGTTTCAAGTTCGCTGAAGCACCTTCGCTAAACATTCCAGACTCTTGCAAGCCTGAAATACCAACGGGGTGGGACGTAAACGCTGAAGGGAAATGGATTAAGTCGGGCTGAAAGCGCCTACCCCCCACCCGTCATAAGCAAACCCAACTGCTCAATATCAACATCTTTATTCTCGACCTCGCCCACGATCCGACCCTCGTACATCACCGCGATCCGGTCCGACAGCGCGCGGATCTCATCCAAATCTTCGCTGATGAGCAGGATGGCGGTGCCATTGTCGCGCTCTTGCAGCAGCCGCTGGTGAATATACTCGGTCGCGCCGATATCGACGCCGCGCGTCGGCTGCGCCGCGATCAGCACACCCGGATCCCGCGACAGCTCGCGCGCCAACACCAATTTTTGGATATTCCCGCCCGATAAGCTCTTGACCAGCGTTTCTGTGCTCGGCGTTTTGATTTCGTAAGTCTCGATGGCGCGCCGACAGAATTCGCGGATCTTGTGGAAGAGCATGAAAATCTTCCCGCGCGTGAACTTCGGATGCCCGTGATCCTGCAATACATAATTCTCGGCGACGCTGAATTCTTTGATGACACCGTCAAGCATGCGCTCTTCCGGGATATGGGACAAGCCGATGGCATTCAACGAAGAAGGATGGGCATTGCTGACATCGCTGCCATCGACGGTTACTGAGCCGGCGGTCAAGGGACGCAAGCCGCAAATGCACTGCGCCAGCTCTTGCTGCCCATTGCCGGAGACGCCAGCGATGCCGACGATCTCCCCGCCGCGCAAACGGAGCGACACGTCATCCAACCCGACTGTGCCGCGATTGCTGAGCGCGCTGACGCCCTTCAGTATGAGTCGCTCATCGCGCGGGTCGGGCGGCTGCTTGTCGTATTCCAGCAGAACGGGCCGCCCTACCATCATCTCGGCGAGTTTGGGGCGGGTCGCCTCGCTGGTGGAGATCGAGTTGACGCGGCGGCCATCGCGCAATACGGTGACGCGGTGGCTGATCTCCAGCACCTCGTGCAGTTTATGCGAGATGAAAACCAGTCCATGCCCGTCATCAGCCAACTGTTTGAGAATGCGGAACAAACCGTCCACCTCTTGGGGCGTGAGCACGGCGGTCGGTTCATCCAGGATCAGCAGTGCCGCCCCCTTGTAGAGCGCGCGCAGAATCTCGACCCGCTGCTGCTCGCCCACGGCCAATTGCCAAATCGGCAGACCGGGATCAACCTTGAGATTGTAAATCTCCGAGAGTTCCAAGACTCGGCGGCTGACCACATCAAGATCGAGGCGAGCGCCGCGCGAGGATTTCATGCCCAGCGCGATATTCTCGGCAACGGTCAGAGAAGGCACGAGCATGAAGTGCTGATGAATCATGCCGATGCCGTGCTGAATGGCATCCTGCGGATTCTTGATCGTGCTTGCTTCGCCATTGATGCGGATCTGCCCCTCATCCGGATGATAGAGGCCATAGAGCATCTTCATCAGCGTCGATTTTCCCGCGCCATTCTCGCCCAGCAGCGCGTGAATCTCGCCCGCTCTAACATCAAAGTCGATATTATCGGCCGCGAGCACACCGGGAAAGCGCTTGACGATCCCGCTCATCTCGAGCTGGTTGATGCGCTCGTGACCGGTGGGCAGCAGATTTGATTTCTGTCTTGCGCGCTCTGCCATAATCGACTTCCGTTTCAAAAGATCGAATCGTCATAAAGGCGACCCACCGGATCGCCCATGTGTGCTTGCGCTTGCTGTAGGGGCGTTTGACCCGCAGTGTCGGCGGTCGGTGTCGAAGGGCGATGTCGGCGGTCAGTGTCTACGCGACCTACGCGCGGCGCTGAAAGGCCCGTTATCGCAATCTTACGTAGGGGCGGCACAGCGTACCGCCCCTACGGTATCATCGGAAATGGGTTTTGGAGCGGTTAGAATTACATCCCGCCGCCGGCAAACTCCATCACCAAGCCGCCGTTGGCCAGCGTCAGGATATAAGATTCGCCGCCCAATACGCCCATTTGGATATGGCCGATCATGTCCGCCAGGATGATCTCCCACTTATAAACCTGGAAGGCGACGGCGGAATCACCGGCGAGCTCGGCCTGGCTGGCTTGCGTGCCGAACCATTTGGCGCCATTCTCCAGACCGACGGCGATCGGTCCAACCACCATCTGCGCCGTACCGGTCAAGATATCCGCGCCATTGGCGATATGGGTTTCCGCCGCTTCGGTCGCCAGCGGCACATCGCTGAAGGATTGAATATATACCACATTGACCGTGGCCATCGGGTTGGAGGCGCCGGCGCCGGCGACAAAACCATCGACATAGAGCTTGGCATCGCCCACTTCAATCGGGCCGACAACGCCGATCACGCCAGTTTCCGTCATATTGCCGGCAACTACGCCATTGACGAAGCCGCCTTGATAAGAATCAGCGGTATAGGCGAATACATTGCCCAAACCGAAGGTGTTCTCGTCAGTGCCCCAAGCGAAGGAAACTTCGGGGAATTCCTGAGCGAGCTCTTCGACCACCGAGCCGAATTGCGAGCCATGAGCGATCACGAGATCATATTCGCCGGAGGCCGCCCATTCACGCAACGCGACCGCCGCGTCATCAACAATGAAGGTGCCATCCTGGAAATCGAATTGGAAGGCGTCTTCTCCCATCGCGCTCTGAATCGCCATCAAGCCATCGTACATGCTCTGGCTGAAAGCGAGATCGTTGGTCGCGCTGGGCGCTACGGCGGCAACACGAAACACGTCTTGCCCCATCGTCGGCATCACCCCGGCAAATAGGGCGATTATCACAGTAAGCAGTAGAACTTTCTTCATGGCGCTTCTCTCCTTATATGGATATTGGCTTTAGACCGGGCAGCTTCACCCGAGAATAAACAATCAATGGCTTTCGCCTCTCGCCCGGGCTCTACTCTTCGCTGCCCGCTTCAGACGCGTCATCCCTGCGAATCTCTGTGTTTCCTATGTTTCCATTGTAAAGAAGAAATCCTACTCCCCGCGCTCATACGGTTTCGTCAAGGCTGTTGGCTGCTCATGACGTTTGGTGGCGAAGACCAGCGCGATTATCGTAATCACATAAGGCGCCATCACCGCGAATTCCGACGGAATGTCGGCGCCGATAACCTTGATCTGCAATTGCAGCGCGTTGACGAAGCTGAAAAGCATGGCGCCGGCCGCAACCGCATAGGGCCGCCAGCCGCCAAAATAAACCAGCGCAACCGCGATGAAACCCTGCCCGGCGGTCAAATTCTGCTGGAACAAATTGATCAGCGCGATCGAGAGCGATGCGCCCGCCAAGCCGGCCATCATGCCGCCGATAATCGTGGTGGCGTAGCGCACGCGCGCCACGCTGACGCCCATCGCATCAGCCGCTTCCGGGTTCTGCCCGACAGCGCGGATCATCAAGCCGAAGGTCGTGTTGTTGAGCACAAAGGCGGAGATCGGCACCAAGGCGAATGCCACATAAACAAGCAGGTTATGGTGGAAAAAGATTTCGCCCAAGACCGGCAGATCGGTCAGCAGCGGGAAGTTGATCCGCGGGAAGCCGCTGACCGACTTCGGCGTGCCCACCCACTGCTGGAAAAGAAGCTCGCTCAAACCCAAGCCAAAGAGATAAACGCCGATGCCGCTGATGCCTTGTTTCGCCTTCAGCGTCACGCTGACGAAAGCCATCGCCAAGCCCATCAATCCACCGACGATCAGCGCCACCACGACGCCCAAGAGCAAACTAAGCGGTTCGCTCATCGTCCCGCTCACCTGCGCGATGTGCACGGCGTAGAAGCCAGCGAACGCGCCCATCAGCATCATGCCATCAACGCCGAGATTGAGCACACCACTGCGTTGGGCGAAGGTCTCGCCCAGCGCGGAAAAGATATAGGGTGTCGCCAAGCGGATGGCAGAGGCGAAGACGCTGGCGGTGAAAATATCATCCAAGCCCATCAGCCGTCCTCCTCCCCGTCATCGCCGGAAGCAAGTCCCTCCCTCTTGATGGGGGAGGGAATTAGGGTGGGGGATTCATTCTCCGCCACATTCACGCGCCGCTTGCTGCGCTGGAGGATGAAGTACTCGCTGCTGACGACGAAGACAACGATCAGGCCATTGACGGCTGTGATCAAGGAAGCCGGCACGCCCAGCTCGCGCTGCATCTTTTGCGCGCCGACCAAGAGACCGCCAAAGAAGGCGGCCGCAGGTATTGCCCCGAGCGGATTGAGCCCGCCGAAAAGCGCGGCGACGATGCCGTTGAAGCCGGCCGCCCCGGTGAAACCCGCTGGCGACCCATCCGTCTGCAAGCGGTATTGCAAGCCCAATACCTGCACAACGCCAGCCAATCCAGCGAATCCACCAGCCAGAAACATAGAAAACATCATTTGCCGCTTGACGTTGATGCCGGCGTAGCTCGAGGCGCGTTGATTCTCGCCCACCGCCCGAATGCGATAACCCCATGACGTGCGCCAGAGAAATATGTAGATGACTGCCGCCAATACGATCGCGATTAGCAATCCCCAGTGCAAACGCGTGCGCGCGAAGAGATGCGGATCGCCAATCGGCAGCGACAAGCGCGGCAACTGCGCCGCCGTCACCAGTCTCGCCGTCTTGGGGATATTGTTGAAGCCCGCTTCCGCCGGATCCAGCAAGATGCCATTGAGCAGGAAATTCATCATCTGCACCGCGATCTGATTGAGCATAATCGTGCTCAAGATCTCATTGACATCAAAGTACGCTTTGAGGAAACCGGCCAAACCGCCATAAAGCGCGCCCATCAAAAAGCCGCCCAAAAGCGAACAAGTCACGATGATGAGATCAAAAGCGCCCTTTTCTTTAGCGAGCTCCGGCGGTACGCGCATGTCGCCCATGATCAGCGCGATCGTCACGCCAGCCAAGGCGCCCGCGATCATCTGCCCTTCGCCGCCGATGTTGATCATGCCGCCGCGGAAGGCGATCGTGATGCCGATGCCGACGAAGAGAATTGGTGTGGCTTTCACCAAGGTCTCGGCGACCGCATTCTCGGTGCCAGCCGCGCCTTGCAGCATGAAATCGTAGGCTTCCAGCGGGTTCGCATTGAGAGCGAGCAGCAATACCGAGGCGACAAGGAGCGCCAGAAGCAAGGCAATCAAGACCGGCGCAAAGTCAATCAGCCGATTGAGACGCCCCGCCAAGGCGGTTTTGGAAAAGCCTGATGTCCCGTTCAATGAAATTCGTCCTTGCAGTGGCGCTTCAGTGAGTCGCCCGTCGCAGCAGCAATCTAGATCAACACGGCCGTAAATGTCAAAAACCGCAGGCTTAAATCAAACAGCGCAATTGATGCTGCGCCATAGTATGCCAAGTTTTGCCCGTTTCTTCAACTTTCTGTCTAAGCGCAACCGCAATTTGCTGAAATCGAAGACATATTAGGAGCAACCATATGCAAGGTCCACATACTGCGTCGCCCGCCGTCCCACATGACCGGCCGCCCCAACCATCGCGCGTACGGTCGAGCTGGCGGCTCGCCCTGCGGCGCTCCCGGTGTCCTCTCCGTACTTGGTGGTGAAAATGTCCTTGCAATGTCTGGTTGAGAGCGTACATCCGCGATCGCCGGCGGGGCAATTCAATTTGATTGTCGTCTCTTGAATTCTGTTACAATGAATTTATGAGTTCGTTTCCGAATTACCGGCTTGGCGATTTTCGCTTTCGCCCGGGCAAGCCCCGCCCCTTCGGCGCGACCGTCCTGCCAGACGGCATCAATTTCTCGATCTTCTCCTGCTATGCGACCTCTTGCAGCCTGGTCCTGTTTGAGCGGGCCGCCGAACAACCCATGATCGAGATTCCCTTTCTCGAATCCTTTCGCACCGGCGATGTTTATGCCATGACCGTGCTCGACCTGGACCCAGACGCGATTGAATACGGATTTCGCCTGGACGGACCATTCGACCCGGCGGACGGACACCGGTTTAATGCCCAGCGCATCTTGCTCGATCCCTACGCCAGGTCCATCGGCGGTCTCGACAAATGGGGAGAATCAGGCACACGCGGCGGCATCTACCCATATCGCGCCCGCCCCTGTGTGGACGACTTCGATTGGGAAGGCGACCGGCAGCTCAACATCCCGCTGGAAGACCTCGTCATCTACGAAATGCACACGCGCGGCTTTACCGCCCATCCGGCCTCTGGCGTGAACGCGCCCGGCACATTCGCCGCCATCATCGACAAGATCCCATATCTCAAAGAGCTTGGCGTCAACTGCATCGAACTCATGCCTGTCTTCGAGTTTGACGAGCTCGACAACGACCTTAAGAATCCCGAAACCGGGGAGCAGTTGGTGAACTTCTGGGGCTACAACCCGATCGGCTTTTTCGCGCCTAAAGCGGGTTATGCCGCCTGCGGGGCGCCCGTTGACGAGCTTAAGTCGCTCGTCAAAGCCTGCCACAAGAACGGCATTGAGGTTTGGCTGGATGTCGTTTTCAACCACACGGCCGAGGGCAACGAAAACGGACCCACTATTTCTTATCGCGGCATTGACAACAGCATTTATTATCTGCTGAAGCCCGATGGCAGTTACTACAATTTCAGCGGCGTTGGCAACACCTTCAACTGCAACCATCCGGTCGTGCGCGTGGTATTGCTCGATTGCCTGCGCTATTGGGTTAGCGAATTCCACATTGACGGCTTCCGCTTCGATCTGGCTTCGAGCATGGGGCGCGACCCCGAAGGCCGACCCGACCCCGATCCGCCGCTGCTTGAAGTACTGGCTTACGATCCGCTATTGGCAAATACCAAATTGATCGCCGAAGCCTGGGATGCCGGCGGCTTGTATCAGGTGGGAAGCTTCCCGGCCTACGGGCGCTGGGCGGAATGGAACGGGCGCTTTCGCGATGATGTGCGGCGCTTCGTCAAGGGCGACGCCGGTCTGGTCGGCGCGATGGCGGCGCGCATCCAGGGCTCGCCCGATATCTACGGCGACCGCGGACCCCAAGCCTCGGTCAATTTCATCACCGCGCATGATGGTTTCACCCTGCGCGACCTGGTGACATACAACGACAAACACAATCTGCCCAATGGCGAAGACAATCGTGATGGCTTAAACGATAATCTCAGCTGGAATTGCGGCTGGGAAGGCGCCAGCGACGACAAGTCCATCGACGATCTGCGCGAACGGCAAATGAAGAACTTCCTCAGCATTCTGCTGGTCAGCCAGGGTGTGCCGATGCTGTCGATGGGCGATGAAATCGGCCATAGCAAAGACGGAAACAACAACAGTTACTGCCATGACAATCCAATCAATTATCTGGACTGGAGCCAAATACGAGCCAACGCGGCGCTGTTCAACTTTCTCCGCCATCTCATCCGCCTCCGCCAGGCGCACCCGGTGCTGCGCCGCCGGGCTTATTTGAATCACCAACCCGGCGGGGAGCCAAACGGCGATCAGTTCTGCGAAAGCGTTTCCTTCCATGGGCGCGAGCCTTGGTCGCCAGATTGGTCCGCAGAAAGCCGACAGCTGGCGGTTATGTTCTGCGGCGCCGATTCGGATGATGAAGAAGCCTCCGCCGATATCCTTTACGTGATTATGAACGCCTATTGGGAGACGGCCGCGTTTGCCTTGCCCAGCCTGCCGCGGACCTTGCGCTGGCACGTTTCGGTCAACACCAGCATGACGCCGCCGCAGGACAGCTGCCCGCCCGGGCATGAGGCGCGTCTGGACGACCAGCGCGTCTTTATCGCCGGTCCCCGATCGGTTAGCATCCTCGTCGCCCGCTGATTGATTGCCTCGCAATTACAAGCGCCAGATGTAGGGGCGACCCAATGGGGCGCCCGCCGAAGCGCAAAAGAGTGTAGGGGCGACACTTGTGTCGCCCGCCTCCGTGTCGGCGGTCAGTGTTTCGCAACCTGCTCGATCCTCGGTGTCCTCTGAAATCTCGGTGCTCTCGGTGGTAAAATCTATATCGGATTAACTTCTGTGGTGAATGCCCATGTTCCTCGACACCCTGGCAGACCACTGCCGTAATCAACCCGACAAAATCGCCATCCAGTTCATTAACAGGCCGCCTGTCACCTACGGCGAGCTCGAGATTGCGGTCAACCGCACTTCCAATTTCTTGCTCTCCCTGGGCATACAGCCCGGTGATCGCGTCGCTGTCCAATTGCCCAAGAGCCTGCCCTTCATTTACTTTCATCTGGCGGCAGCCCAGATCAGCGCGATCTTCCTGCCCCTGAATCCCGACTATCCCATGGCGGAACTGCGCTATTTCCTGGCTGATTCGAGCGCGCGGCTCCTCTTCGCCGACCGACGGAAGCAGCCTGAGATTGATGCGATCGCTAGCGACCTGCCCACGCTGGAAAGGACGCTCTTCCTCGACCCAGCTGAGGACTGGGAATCGCAAATCGCTGATTGTTCGGCGGAGCGGCATTCCCCCATGCCGACCGATCCCAATCAAACGGCGATGATGCTCTACACCAGCGGCACCACCAGCCGGCCTAAAGGCGCCCTGATCACCCACGGCAACCTGACAGCCAATATCGCTTCCCTGCACGAAGCCTGGGGCTGGCGCGGCGACGATATGCTGCTGCACGCCTTGCCGATTTTCCACGTGCACGGACTGGTGGTTGCGCTACACGGCGCGCTGCACGCAGGCGCGACCGCCATCCTGCTGCCGACCTTTGACGCGGCGATGGCGCTCGAGCTGCTCCTTTCGCGGCGCTTCTCCGTATTCATGGGCGTGCCCACCATGCACCGCCGTTTGTATCAGCTGGCCGGCGACCAGCGCTACGATCTCAGCTTCATGCGCTTGATAACCTCCGGCTCCGATCGTTTGCCCGATGACCTCTTCTTCGGCTACCAAGAGACTTTCAAGGTCACCCTGCTTGAGCGCTATGGCATGACCGAGACCGGCATGAACCTGTCGAATCCGCTGCTGGGCGAGCGGCGCGTGGGCTCGGTGGGTCCCCCGCTGCCAGGCGTATCGGCGCGCATTGTCGATCCCGCTAGCGAGACGCCTCTGCCCGATGACGAAGTCGGCGAAGTGCAAATCAAGGGCGCGCACGTGTTTAAGGGCTATTGGGGGCAGCCACAAAAGACCGCGGAAGCATTCACGCCCGACGGTTGGCTGCGCACTGGTGATATGGGATTGCGCGAGCCGGATGGCTATTACACGCTTAAGGGGCGCGCCAAGGACCTGATTATTACAGGCGGGCTCAATGTTTACCCGCCGGAAGTCGAGCTTGCGCTGATGCGGCATCCGGCGGTGGCCGCTTGCGCCGTCATCGGCTGCCCCGACGACGAATGGGGCGAGCAAGTGGTCGCCGCTGTCATCCCGCGGGACGGCGCTGTGCCGAACGAAGCCGAGATCTGCGCCTTCTGCCGCGAGCAGCTCGCCGCCTACAAAGCGCCCAGGCGGGTGGTATTCGTCGATGAATTCCCCGCCAACGCGCTGGGTAAGATTCAGAAGGCGAAGCTGCGTGAAACGTTATGCGAATAAGCTGAGCCGTGCTGAAGATGGATAATCGGCAATTTTGAATCATCAGGCGCGACTGGTACAATCATGCTATCAGCGAGAATGCTGAAAGGTTTGCACAACTCATGGCTATCCAAGAACAATTTATCTCCGCTGACCGCTTCCAAGATTTTGTCGATGCGCCCGAATACCAAGACTGCGTCCTGGAGCTCGTGGAAGGAATCATCATCAATATGCCAAAGCCTAAATTGAAACACGGCGTTGTCACCATGCGATTGGCGTTGAGAATCGGCATCCACGTAGAGAAGAATGATCTCGGTCTGGTAACAGCCGCCGATACCGGCTTTATATTGGAACGAAACCCGCGTGGGCGAGACACCATTCGAGGCGTCGATGTCGGCTTCATTAGCAAACCACGCGTGCCAGAAAAACTTGAAAATGTCTGGCACGAAATAGGACCCGATCTCGCTGTCGAAGTCATCTCTCCAAACAACAAAGCGGGCGATATTCACCTGAAAGTCTTGCAGCTTCTAAACGCGGGCACGCGCCTTGTCTGGCTGGTCTATCCCGAAAATCGCACCGTTGTTGCGCATACGACCGAGGGCGCCACGACGCTCCACGAAGACGACACCCTCTCCGGCGGCGATGTGCTGCCCGGCTTTGAAATTACCGTCGGCGATATTTTCCCCGCTTGACGACTTCCGTGCAAAGCCCCTGCCGAGACTTGCCGCGCAAAAGGCGCATTCATTATGCAAAAGATTATTTCCGCGAGAGAATTAATCAAGAGTCGTCCTAATGTTTCGCTCGCGGTCTTCGTCATCATTGTCGTTGCGGTCTCTGTTACAGGTTATGCGCGTTATCAGCACGTTCAAGCTGAACTTGCCGCTCAGCAAACTCTCTTAGCGAAGTTTCAAAAGGGATTCAGTCACTGGCGAGATGACCTTTCGATGAGGTTTAGTGACCTCAAAGTTGGTGTTCAAGGAACGACGCAAGGCGCTACAAATGTTATCGGAGGCGCCTGGGGAATCGTCAGTTACTTGGTGGCAGCCGTGCTGGACTTTATCGGCAACCTGCACATTATGATCCCCGTCACAATTATCTATTTCGGAGTCGGTTTCTTCGGAACTCTTAAAATGCGCGTGGCGACGCTTGTCGGAGCCTTGATTGCTTTCTGGATTTCAACGGGCGCGGGAATCGTTCAAGGAAGCGTCATCGGCTTGCTCGCGATTGCGGGCTTGCTTCTGTTGAATAAGTTTGATCCGCGCCTGCTTACCGCGATTCAAGGTTTGCCCGCCAGGCTGAAAGCCAAACTCCAACAGATGCGAGCAAGTTCCGATACGCGCTCAACTCCCGAATCCGAGTCTGTGGATGAGGCGGCGGACGCTCGCGGATAACGGCTATTCACAACACGCAAAACAAGAGAGCGCCCGACCTGATTGACCCCTACCATTTCTGGGTGGTCGGGCCCTTTCCTACCGCTTGCCATTGCCCCCATTCGCTTGCGGGCGCCGGGCAGGACGCTTCCGCGGCAGCCGCATCGGCAGCTTGTGACGGCGCACCCCATCAAACTGATAGAGCGCGTTAGCTACCGCGCCCGCCGTCGGCACCAAGCCGATCTCGCCGACGCCCTTCGCGCCATAAGGCCCATAAGGATCCGGCACCTCGACGCCGATGACTTCCATCTCCGGCATATCCTTGGCGCGCAAGATGCCGCATTTTCGCAGCATCGTGCTCTTTGGCCGGCCGCCTTCCATCGGCAGGTCCTCGCTGATGGCGTAACCTAGCCCCATGTGAATCGAACCCTCGAGCTGACCCTCGAACAGCGTGGGATTAAAGATCTTGCCGGCGTCATGCGCAGCGACGATTTTTTCCAACTGACCGTCTTCATCCAGCACCACCAGCTGGGTGGCGTAGCTGTAGGAGTAGTGGGTGTAAATCTTCTCCACCATGGCGCCCGGCTTGGTCGTCCAGTCGACCGTAAATTCGCCCTCGTACTGGCGGCCCACCAACTCTTCCAGCTTGTGGTATTCGAGGTCCGCCTTGAATCGTTTGCAGGCGTCAATGATGGCATTGCCGATCAGCGAGGTTGCGCGCGAGGCGGTCGTCATGCCGGTCACCATCTCCGAGCTGGTCTCGACCCGCACTTCGATCATCGACGGCGGGATGCCTGTCTCAGTCACCAGCGCCTGCACCGCCATCGTATGCACACCCTGCCCCATTTCGGTCCAGCCGTGGTCAATGATGACCTTGGCGTTCTCCTCCCCTGCTTCCGCAGCGGGATTGGGAACGACCGACAGCGTCACCTTGGAAGAATCGGGCATGCCATTACCGATGCCGGTATTCTTGATGCCGCAGGCGATGCCCGCGAATTTGGCATTGTTAAATTCGTCTTTCACCGCTTCCAGCGTCGCTTTAGCGCCCGCCCCCGCTTCAATGACCTGACCGGTGGCGGTCATATCGCCGTCATCCAGGGCGTTCTGGTAGCGGAACTGCCAGCGATCAAAGCCGCCTTGCTCGCAGAGATCGTCGATGCAGCTCTCCAAAGCGAAAGCCGTTTGGTTGACTCCGAAACCGCGCATGGCGCCGCAAGGCAGATTGTTGGTGTAAACCGCTGTACTGACGATATCAGTCACGGGGAAATTGTAAGCGCCAGTGGCGTGGCCGGCAGAGCGCTCCAGCACCTTCATGCCCACCGAAGCGTAGGCGCCGGTGTCGCCGACGAAGCGCCCTTTGCAAAAAGTCAGCATGCCGTCTTCATCGCAGCCGATCGTGTATTCCATCCAGATCGGATGCCGTTTCGGATGCATGACGATCGACTCATCGCGGGTCAGGCGCACCTTGACCGGCTCGCCCATCAGATAGGCAGCCAGCGCCGCATGCCCCTGCACCGAGAGGTCTTCCTTGCCGCCGAAGGCGCCGCCATTGGCCACCAGCACCACATGCACATCTTCCTGCGGCAAGCCCAGCAGCTTGGCGATCTGCACCCGATCTTCGAAGACGCCCTGCCCCTGCGAGAGGACTTCTATTCCACCACCCTCCCTTTGCTCGGGGGAGGGGGCAGGGGGATGGGGGTAAGACACGCAAGCCTCCGGCTCCATGAAACCGTGCTCAATCATCTGCGTCTCGTAAACGCCCTGCGTCGTATAAGCCGATGCAGCCATTGACTGCCCGAGGTCGCCGCGGTTGGTGATCGATTGCGACAGCACGTTGCCGCCCTCATGAATCGACGGGCTGTCTTCAAGCATGGCTGCGTGCATATCCGTGACCGGCTCCAGCACATCGTAATCGACCTCAATCAAGGCGACCGCTTCGCGCGCGATGGCATCACTCTCGGCGACCACAATCGCCAGCACATCGCCGAGATAACGCGTCGTCTCGCCGACCGCGATCATCAGCGGCCAATCCTGCTTGATCAAGCCGATGTATCGGTCGCCGGGCACATCTTCGGCGGTGAACACCCTGAGCGCACCGGGATGCGACCGCGCCGCGCTCAGATCCATCGACTTGATGACAGCGCGCGGATGATCGCTGAACTTCAGCGCGCCGATTCGCATGCCGTCTATGCGGATGTCATCAACATAACGGTGCTGCCCCAGCACCAGATCTTGCGCTTGATACTTCGGCAGGCGCGTGCCTATCCCGCCACCGACATCCGGCATTTCGATCTCTTCTTCGTTGCGGATCGCATCAGCCGCGTTTTCAATCGCCGTGACAATCTTCTTGTAACCGGTGCAGCGGCATAGATGCGGCGTCAAGCACTTTTCAATGTCAGCGCGGCTGGGATCGGGATTGTGATTGATGAGGTTATTCGCTTGCATGACGATGCCGGGGATGCAGAAGCCGCATTGCACACCGCCCTCTTTGACGAAGGAATCGGCGAAGACATTCTGTCGATATTCGCCCAGACCTTCAGTGGTGGTGACCGACTTGCCCTCAACTTTGCTCATCTTGGTCACGCAGGATAGCAGCGCCTTATCATCGACGCCGACTACGCAGCAGCCGCAAGCCGCCTGCGGCGCGCAGCCATCCTTCGGCGAGATGATGCCCAAGTCCTCGCGCAAGACATTCATCAAGGCGCGCTCAGGGTCGCCATCGTACTGTACAGTTTTGCCATTGAGGTTGAAGCGGATCATATCTCGTGTCTCCCTATCTGTTGTTTGACCAGTCAGCGAGGCACTTTTCGATAGGTGAACCTAACGCCGTGAGACACGACCTGTGACTGTTAGCCCCTATTATGGTAAGTTTTGCCGATTTTTTCAAATCAATGGTGAAATGGGAGTGGTGAATTATTAATACCGCGACAAACCCCCATCCCCCGGCCCCTTGCCATAGTGCAGTGTCTACGCGCACC
>JAPPFH010000036.1 GCA_028875185.1 Chloroflexota bacterium
AACTCCCATTTTGGATATCAGCCCATTTCTAGCAAATCAATTTCACATAAGACGTATCAATGCATTATCGTCGCCTTTTAACCCCTCACCGCCACTTGTCGTCAGTCTTTGCGGGGGAAGGGGCTAGGGGATGGGGGGATAGATTGTGAAAGTCACAGGCATACGTTCAATTCTGTTCGAGCATCAGATGACGCGTCCGATTGGCGATGCCAATAACCCGACCGGGCGCGATCAGTACGCGGCGCTGGCGGTCTTCCTGGATACCGACTTGGGGCTGACTGGCGTCTCGCTGGGCAATCCAGGACAGCGGGGCGATATCCACGCCATGGCGGAGAATCTGCTCTTCGGGCGGGACCCGCGCGGTGTTGTAGGGCTGTGGCAGCGAATGGCTGATTTCGCCTTCAAAGGCGGAAATCGCGGCGCAATCACCGATGTCATCGGCACGCTGGATGTGGCGCTCTGGGACCTCAAAGCGAAAGCGAATGGGGAGCCGCTCTGGAAGACGCTCGGCGCATCCAGCCGGGCGGTCAAAGCTTACGCCAGCGGCATCGACCTCTGCTTGAACGATGACGAGATAAGCGCATTCTACGAGAGGCAGGCGGCGCTCGGCATTTGCATCGGCAAGCTGAAAGTGGGGCTGGACCGCGAAGGCGATCTGCGGCGCATTTCTCTCATGCGCGAGGCGCTGGCGACTTCGGGGCGCGAGCCAATCCTGCTGGTCGACTCGAACGAATACTGGTCGCCCAAGCAGGCGATTCAGCATATCCGCTATTTTGAGCGCCATCATGAGCTCTTCTGGGCTGAAGAGCCGGCGCGGCGCTGGGATTACACCGGTTTGCGCCAAGTGTCGCAGGCGGTAAACGCGGCGGTCGCCACCGGCGAGAACCTCGATGACGCCGCCGACTTCCGCGCGTTGATCGCGCATCAAGCGGCTGACATCTTGCAGATCGGCGTTGGTGCCGGCGGCATCACCGGCGCCATGCGTGTCGCGCAGATGGCGGACGGCTTCGACCTGCCGGTTTCGGTGATGAATTGCCCGGGCAATTTCATGGCGCATTTCGCCGCCGTGCTGCCCAATCACATCTGGATGGAAGTGGTCGATGCCGGGCAGGACCGGAGCTTCGATCACGACAGCCGAGTCGAAGACGGCGCCATCATCCTGGGCGATAAGCCCGGCAACGGGATAGCGTTTGATATGGCGAAGCTGGAGGAGTTCCGCGTGACGGAGCGGTCGGCGAGCGCGGCGCCCAGTCCTTGGGGCCGGCGGCGTGGGGGTGGCTTGTTTGTAGTGGGCGAGGGCGAGCCGGATGAGGTGGGGGAGGAGTGAGGGGCTGCTCACTCGGCAGTGGGCGGAGTTTGCTCCGTTAAGCCTGCGCGCCCCCGCATCCAAGCCATGCTTTCCCACAATGCCGTAACGCTGTCGCTCAATTTGTCGAACTTGGTTTCAAGGCTGTCTATCCGGCCGTGAATCTGATTTATGTCATGCCGAAGCCAGAGAAATACGCCAATGACTGTACCGACAATGATGATAAATTGAGTGTTCTGGTCCATGTTGTCTTCCTTGATTGCGTGGCCACTCGCGCAATCTCAGCAATCAGTATAGCACACATCCATTCTACATCAAATCCCGCTGCGCCGCCCCATCCGTCGAGCGCACACGCTCCGCCTGCTTGAAGGTGCCGTGCGGCGAGGGCATATCCACCGCCGCGCCACCCAGCAAATCACTGATGGTCAAGATTTGCAGCTTGCGATAGGGCTTCTGCCACAAGGTCGAATCATAATAGCCGGCCGCCAACGCTTCTTTCACCATTGGCTGCGTCGGATTTTCCAGCGTGATGAACACGCCGAGCGCCGCCTTATCCCGCTCGACTGTCCAGTTCAAATCGCGGATTTCCTTCGCCGACACTTTGCCCGACTTGACTTGTACGATGACCTTCTTTGGCTTGGACTTGCCTTTGTCGTCTTGCTCGAAGAAGTTGATGATGCCGTCGATGCCTTTGTCCGCCCCCTTCTTGCCTTTGCGCGAACCCGCTTGTCCGCCGACTGGTTTCGCGCCCACCAGCGACAGCGCCCACCATTCAAACTGATAGCGCCCCTCGTTGGCGGAATCCCGCGCCAATTCACGCGCGCCTTCGACTGTTGTCGGCTCGCCGATAACTTTGTAATCCGTGCCCGAGACCAACTCGAACATATCGCCCAGGCGATACTTTTGCAGGGCGATGCCGAGATGGGTAATGTCGATGCCGATCCAGCGGCGCTTGAGTTGATGAGCCGCCGCGCAGGTTGTGCCGCAGCCGCAAAAGGGATCAAAGACGAGGTCACCTTCGTTTGACGAGGCGCGGATGATGCGCTCCATTAGCGCGAGAGGCTTTTGGGTGGGGTAGCCGAGCCGTTCTTTAGCTTGTGAGTTTATTGGCGGTATATCTGTTATGACATCTTGTAAAGAACGTCCCGGCAGTTCATCAAGATACCGCTTCTGCCTTATTCCACCCGTTCTTGTAAAGTGCAATCTGTTTTCTGAGTCCAGTCGTTTCATTGTTTCTAAGGGAACACGCCACAGCGAAGTCGCGCCCTTGTATTCATAAGTATATCCGCCACCAGACAAGCCTTTCGCGGTTAAGTTGTCATCTGTCCACACCCGACCATCTGGATCGCTGTGGCGAAATCGCTTTAGGTATTTTTCGTCAAATTCCGTAAAGGTCTCGTTCCAGGTAAATTCTTCGGACTTGGTATAATATAGTAGGATGTCATGTACGCTACCATATCTCCTGGCATCGTTGTGCGCAGAAGTTCGTTTCCAAATGATTTCGTTCCTAAAGCGTATCGGCCCAAAAATCGAGTCAAGCACAATCTTCAAATAATGGCTGGCTGTTGGGTCGCAGTGCAGGTACAAGCTCCCGGTCGGCTTCAAAACGCGGTGCAACTCGACCAGCCGCGCCGTCATCATCACCAGGTAAGCCATCATCTGGTTGCGGTTGATCAAATTCATCAGCGCCTCAATTGCCGTCGAGACTTTCTCGGGCGCGCCGGTTATCAATTCGCGGTAGGTCGCTTCGGCGGTTTCGCCCCAATGCCAGGTGTCCTCGAAGGCGGTGATTTGCGCTTCGCTGTCCTCGCCACTCTCCTCTTTGAAAAGAACATTATGGTCGCGGTTGCTGTTGAAGGGCGGGTCGAGGTAAATCAGGTCGACGCATTCGTCAGGGAAGTATTCCCGACTTCGAAGGATTTCGAGATTGTCGCCGTAATAGAGTCTGTTTTTCATGGGAAATCCGACCCTTTCTGCTCGCGCGATTAGTATAACATAGGCGGCGTTTGCGACTGTATTGACAGGGGGGGGGGGGCGAGAAGTAAGATAGGCGTATCGACTAGATTGTCGATATGGAGAGCGCAATGAGCGATTATATGCCCAAGACCAACCGCTTGCACTTGGCGCCGACGCCAACCGCTTGGACAGGCATTGGCAGTTTATTCGATATATGTGGCGTTTTGAATACTTATCCTAGCGCGCCGTCAGCGGAAGGCGCGGATTATGAAGCCTTGCGTTCTGATTGGCTCTCAGTAGGCGATTACATCTCCGAAGCCATTATCCTGCACAAGACAGCGATCGAGAAAGAGCGCGCGAGTGAGCGATAGCGAAGTAAACAGAGACGCTCTTGAAAATAGCCCCATCCCGCCTGAATTAATCGAGTATATCCCCGAAGAAAAACGCGAAGAAATCATTAGCCGAATCGTTCTTCAAGAGCAATATTCGGGACCGTTAGCGCATCCGAGAATTGTGGCAGGATACGAGCGGCAATTGCCGGGCAGCACTGACCGCATTCGGTGTATAGTCTTGGATTATAATGGCACTGTATCCAAGGAGCAAAAGGAAGCATT
>JAPPFH010000144.1 GCA_028875185.1 Chloroflexota bacterium
CTACCATTTTGGACATCAGCCCATTTCTGGCAAATCCATTTCACATAAGACGTATCATATTAAACATATTTGCGTATCGCAAGACACTGGGGCGAAGTGAGCAATTGGTTACGCGCGCCAAGAAACGCACGGTTGAGAAAGGTCAGGTGTAGGTCGTCGTCCATGTCACTGAATGGAAGGCGCTTGAAGCGCCTCTCCCCTTTCTGGATCCGCGCGCTTCTGCCATAATCCAGTTGTACGCCCGCCTCGAACCCGGACCAACGAAAAATGCCCCGACCCCTGTACGTGACCGAGCCGAAGGTCATCAACACGCTGCAGCCGCGCCGCGCCGCCCATCTCTACCTCGAAATCGCGACCACAAACCGGAATAAGCTTGACGAATTCCGCCGCATCCTGCCCGATATCGAGATCCTGGGGAAGAAACTCGATATCGATGAAATTCAGAGCCTCGATCCCTACAAAGTGGTCGAGCACAAGGCGATTGAAGCCTACAAAGCGAATGACTACAACCCGATCCTGGTGGAAGAGACATCCCTGGCGCTGCGTGGATTGGGTGGGCGGCCCGGCGCCTATATCAAAGATTTCTGCGAAGAAACGGAGATGCGGCGCATGATCGCCGAAGGCTGGCTGAAAGGACGCGATCGCGCGGCGCTGGCCAAAGTCTTGATCGCGGTCTATGACGGCGCCGACGTGCAAATTCGCGAGGGGGTCACGGCCGGCGCCATCGCCGAGACCCTGCGCGGCGCGAACGGCTTCGGCTGGGACGATATGTTTATCCCCGAGGGGGAAACGCGCACCTTCGCCGAGATGAGCGATGCCGAGAAGGACCACTACAATATGCGGCGCCGGGCGCTGCTGGCATTGCGCGACCAGCCCTTTGCGCTGGGGCAGGGCGTCTTCATGATCCCGGAGCCTTATCGGCAAGAGGTCGAGCGCGTCGATTACGCGGCGCTGCAAAACGACGCGGCGCGGAGATTCGCCTTTTCGCTGGAGGCGCTGGAAGACGCGAATCCGCCAAACAGCCGCTTCGAGGCGCCCAATTACAAGCCGATTCAATACGAAGAAAATATCTATTACACGCGCTTCCTGCCCAAAGCCGAAAGCAGCAGCATCGGCTTGATTCTGACCGATGTCGACCGCGGTACGCTGCACATGAACAAGAACGGAACGCCAGTCATTTGGCAGTTTGGTCCGGAGCGGAGGACGCTCTGCCTGGCGCAGCGAGCCGATTTTTTCCGCAGCAATCAAAGCGCTGACGTGCTGGGCGCGCTGGACGCGATCGGGCGCGCCGACGCGATAACCGAGCGCAGCAATCGACGCTCGCTGACGGTCGAGTCGGTCCTCGGCTTGAACGAGAATCCCTTCATCACCAGCACCTATTCCTGGAAAGATCTGGGATATCGCAAGCTCTCATCGGCGCGCCAGGTTTCGCGGACGCTTAGCGCCGAATGCGGCTTGTTCAATCGTATTGGCAAATACCCACGCAGTGTGCTCGGCTTCGGCTCTATGCCAGCGATTTCCGGCTGGCGCGATGTGCTGGCGACAGCGGCGGTCGGCCATCATGCCATCTTCACCCATCGCAACAGCATATTCGCTGGCTATATCGCGCGGCAGGCGGACGTAATCAATGCGGCAAAAGATGTGCTGCGGCGCGCTTTGACCGACGACGCCGATTATCAACGCGCCGCCCGCAACATCGGCGCCGCCATCGGCTGCAGCAATGTCGAGGATGAAGTGAGGTCCGCGCGCTATCTCTTTGAACGCGCCGGCGTGCGGCTCTTCCGCATCTATACCATCAATTCCGACCCGCGCGTGATCGAGATCGCGTCCACCATCCGCGCCGAATTCGGCGACGAGATCGAGCTCTTCGTGGGCCAGGTCAGCGATAAGACGCAATGCCTGAAGCTGATCGCGCCGGACGTGCGCGCCGATGGCTTGTTCTTCGGCCATGGCGGCGGACGCCAGTGCACCTCAGCCACCAATGGCATGGCGGTGACCACGCTGGAAGAGGTCTATAGCATCACCACCGATGAGCGCTTCAACGGCGTGACCATCGCCGTCGAAGGCGGCATCGGCAGCTCGATGGGGCATCTGCTGCTGATGGGCATCGACCTGATTTCTTATAATCAGCAATTAGCGCGCTGCGTCATCGAGCAGGGCGATATCTACTTCGAGCACAAGTCAGGCAAAGTTTGCATGCCTTATCACGGCAGCGCCTCTGCGCCGACTATGATCATCGAGAGCGCTAACCCGGACTTGGCGCGACAGCGGCTGCGCCCCGGCGGGCGGACGCGCAATGTCGAGGGCAAAGCCGGCTACCGCTTCTTCGAAGAGAAAGCCAATTCGATGGTCTTTTACATCAACACCTTCAAGCATTACGCGGCGCGGGCGCTGGCTGACGTCGGCGTGCGCGATATGGCCGAGCTTCGCCAGTTCGCGCGCGACCACGATGAGGAGCTGATCCGCGTGGTCAGCTCGCAGGCCAGCGCGGTCGGCCAGGCTTATGGGAATCGGATGTAGACTATTAGTTGTAATGTATCAGTGGTCAAGTGAAGCGGTTTAGTCGTCGAGGAATCCTTCTTCCCTCAATATAGATTGAAGAAGTTGAGAGGACATTGTATGTAACTGATTTCGTCTTATGACCATAAGAAACAGGACCAGATCATCTTCGTAATAGTAATACACACGGAAGCCGCCACGTTTTCCAATGTTTGATGAGCTGTCTCTCATTCGATGCTCTTTAACCGGTAAACCGCCAATCCCTCTAACCTGATCGCCTGGAAGGCGGCGGCCATCAAACTCCCGCTGGAAACTCTCGACATCCAGGTCGATTTTATGGCTCTTTCTTGATAATCGTTCCAATCTCCGGCTAAACTCAAGAGACCACTTGATCTTTCTTTCCATGATTTGCCATCACTTTGCGCAATCTGGCTAGACCTTCTTCCGCGGTATAGACCGTCCCCTCGCGCAACTGCTTCAATCCGCGAACGAAACTCTCCGCCAAGGCTTGTTCTTCTTCATAGTGGAATCGGCTGTTCTCCCGGTACTCGGGGAAAAGAAGGTATATCGCCCGCACAAGCTCAGCGAAGGACATATCTATAACCCAGTCCACCGTGTCCGCGATGTAACGCTTTAAGTCCGCGGGGAGTTTAATGTCATCGAGGTAGCAGTCCTGCTCGATCATATACAGATCGTCTCGCCGGTCCGCGCCATACTTGATGCTGATGCAACCCAAATCATTCAACATTTCAGCATCGCGATAAACTTCACTTGAAAAAGGACCGTAGTGATGCTTGTCAAACTCATAGAAATCTTCCGGCAGCTTGCCTTTGTACTCCTCAGACACTAGAAATACAACTTTCTGAACGTAGACGCGGCTGAAGTCTCGCTCGCCCGCAGCTGCAATTATGGCGAGCAGAATGTCGTTCCTGTTCATCAATTTCAAGTTCATGCGTGTCTCCCTCGTTAAACATGAACTGCGAGACAGTTATGGTTATCGATCCGCGCTTCTCTAATCATTCAAGGTCCAAAGAACGGCGAAAGGGCGCTAATATGCGCGCGCGTTGCCCATCATCACACTGTGAATATGGCACAGTTTCCGGCAATGGTCAATATCTCGGGTTGATGGCGGCGCTGAATTCCATGGCTTTCCTCTCTTTCTCGTCGGCAGCCAAGGCTAGAATCACGCAATTCACCACTTCCCAACGATTAACAAACTGTCGTGTTTGTCCAAATGTTTGTTATAATATGTCAAGTTTGCATTGAAAGCGGTGGCATTCTTTCCGCGGCTGGCGCTGATGAATTCGGAAAGCAATACTCATCTACTGACAATTGAGTAATGTTATATGTTAACAT
>JAPPFH010000108.1 GCA_028875185.1 Chloroflexota bacterium
ATAAGACCATTATACGCATCTATGAAAATGCCAATATCAAAATATCAACAGAACCAAGGAACAACAGCAAGCGGGCGCTCGTCAAAACGGGCGTATTCACGCGCCGGTGAGTGACGTGGCGCAATATCGCCGAGAATCTGGCGCGCCTGGAAATTGACACCGTGCCGCAATCGCCCAGCCAGGAACTGTTATACGATGAACTCTCGGCATAGCTGCTGTTAGATCAATACGAGCGGATAGCGCTCCAGCACCCAGCGCAGCAGCACAAAATGCCCCGCCATTCCCGCGTTTTCGCCGTAGCGCCCAAGTGAATCGACGACCATCTCGGCGCTCTTTACCCCCGCGCCATCGTGGAAGAAATGCTGAACCGCGGCTTGCAGAGCGACATCATTCTGGCTGAGGTAAGGGTATTGCCCCAGCGCCCTTCCGATAACGTTGTTCGCCGTCCAATGCCCGACGCCATTCAGCGTCAGCAATCGGTCGTAGGCTGTTTTCGCGTCCATTTGACGTAGTGATTCCAACTCGAGCGCGCCCTCGGCGGCGGCTTTCGCAATCTCGCTGATCATGCCGATCCGACGATTGGTGATTTTAAGCGCCTTCAGCTCGGAATGCGCGGCGCGCGCCAATTGCCGCGGCGAGGGGAAATTGTAAACAGACGCGGGGCCAAGGGCTTCGCCTCGGTCGAACATTCGCATCAGCGTCCGCTGATAGCGCAGGGCGTTTTTCCATGTGATATGCTGTTCGATTATCAGCGTTATCAGCGCCTCGAAGACCGTCTCGCTGCAAAATATCGGCAGCCCTACCAAGGGCTCCACCACCTGCCATAGCTTGTGGTCACTGGCGGCAAAGTCATAAAACGCGGACAGGTCTCGATTGAGCCCCAGACAGTGGCGCGATACGCGTTTGATGCGCTCGACATTTGCCGCGGATATACCAGCGCCGCGAATGACGATGCCGTCCGCTTCTTGGCGGTAAGCAAGGAATTGCCCAGCTGTAACGCGCCAGAGCGTGTCGCCCTGGGCGACGAGGCGCGCCGGATAAGCGATGCGCTTTACAAATTCCAGGAGCAAGTCAAAGCGATAGGCGAATGGCGGCAGCGGAAGTTGAATCTCTCTCATTCGGGGGCGCCGGCGCCCGCCGGGTCATTCGCGTCGCCGACAGCTTCTTGCCCGCGATCCGCTTCCGCCAGCAGGCCAACCTGGCTCCGATAGCGACGCCGCGCCAACTCCTGCAAATCGGCGACGCGATCTGACTCATCCAGGATTTCAATTCCGAGCAAGGTCTCGACCGTATCTTCCAGCGTGATCAAGCCAGCGGTCCCGCCATATTCATCAATCACGAGAAAAATATGATCCTGCTTGGCGATAAACTCATCAAGCACTTGCGCCACCGAATTCGTCTCCGGCACAACTTCCAGGGTCCGCGCTATTTCTCGCATCCTCACCCCATGTTCATCGGCCGCCGCCCGCCGGTAGATTTCGTGCCGCAGCGCATAGCCTTTCACATCATCAGCCGATTCGCCATACAAGGGAATGCGCGAGAAAGGCAGGAACGTATAGCTTTGCATGATCTCGGCAACGGTCCGCTCTTCTTGAAACATCAGCACAACGGTGCGCGGCGTCATGATCGCCTCTACCTGCACGTCGGCGAGTTGAAGCAGATTGGCGACAACGCGATTCTCGCGTTCTTGTATGCCGCCCTCTTCGGCGCTGATGCGCGCCATCACCTGCAGTTCTGAACGGGTCACCGTCGGCGGCTCTTCGCTCGGCCGCATCGCGCGCGTGAAAAATTCAAAGGCGAAGACAGCTGGCTTAAAGATGAAAAGCAGGATGCGCAGGGAGTGGGCGGTGAAGGGCGTTAGCGGCTTGGCGTAAACAGCGCCGAGCGTCTTGGGAATTATCTCGGAAAACACCAGAATCAGCAGCGTTAATACGGCGAAGATAATGCCCTGAAACTGACTGCCGAAAATCGCGGTCGCCTCTGCGCCGGCGCCAGCAGCCCCAACGGTATGCGCAATCGTGTTCAAGGTCAAAATGGCGGAGATGGGATGCTCGACATTCTGCCGCAGGCCCTGCATGATGACGCCCGCTTGCCTGCGCTCTTCAACAAGCAATTCAATATGCGAGACCGGCGTTGAGAGCATCGCCGCCTCCCAGATTGAACAGAGGAAAGAGACGCCAAGCGCCAAAACGATATAGATGAACAGCGTGCCCCAGTCCCCGGCGCCGGCCGCCGTCGGGGTCACCGCCAGGATTGGTATGCCTGTTAAGATCGTATCCATGCAAAAATGCTGCCGGGTGGCTGAAGCGAGATCAGGTCGCGCATTTGGTTTCAGATGCTGTAAGCATAGCAATCATGCTTGATCTGTACAAGTTGCCCTGCGGACGCGCCCCAAGACTCGGCGGACTATCCGTCGGCGCCAGAATTTCGCGAGCCATCCACAGATTACGCGAGCGCCAGCAGCGCAGCCCGCGGCAGTACCTGCCGCAAACGTCCTTCCAATTGGCTGAGCAGCATAGCGGTCGCGCCCCAGACCTTATGCCCCTTGACGGCGTAATAAGGCACCCGGACATCATAGCCGCGGATTTGACGCCGCTCCACGAACTTAAAGCCTGGCTTTAGCAGATCGTCCAGCGCAAAACTGAACACCTCCGCCACTTCGTCCGGGTTCGGCGAGAAATCGGGCTGGCCTTCAAAATGCCCGATTGCCGGGCAAACCGCATGGTGGGAAGCGGGAATGTAAAAGGACGGAAGCTGGCTCAGCACAGTCAGCCGCTCGCCGCCGATGCCGATTTCTTCACATGTTTCGCGCCGGGCGGTCGCAATCAAGTCCTCATCTTCTGGATCTTGGCGCCCGCCCGGGAAGCTGACCTGCCCACTGTGCCCGCGCAATCCGCTGGCGCGCAAGGTCAACACCGTATGGAGAAAGGCGTCTTCGTCGCTGTATATCAGAATCATGACGGCAGCCGGCTGCGGCGGACTGTCGCGCTTTTGCCAGCCGCGCGGCACGGGCGCCATCCGCTGCGCCGCCGCCGCCGCATCAAAGTCGTCCAGCGCCAAGGACTGACGAACATGATCTAAGGAAATTTGCGGAGCTGTCATCAAAGTCTGCGGTATCGCCAGAACAACCCGCGATCAAAAGCGATCGGCTTCGGGCGAATCCGCCGCGACCGCAGGATCAAAGGAAATGGGCAAACGCGCCCGGGCATGATTCGAGTTGGGGCTTTCCTACACAGGCGAAAGGTATCGGCAGGCCGCGGCTAACGACGCCACGTCCGCGCCATCCGCATTCACCCGTGACTGACGAAGCGGCTCTAACCGGCGAAGATGCAATTGGCGCCGGTCACACGCGGCCATACCAGGCTCGGCGCTTGCGCAGCGATACGCCCGCCTCCGCGCCACTGCGGCGCGCCGTCCGCACACGACCGCGCGAATCGATATGGACCTGCCCCGCCTTTTGCAGCCGCTCGAACTCTTCCGGCGTAATTGCCGGCGCCGGTTCGCCGCCCAGCCGCTCCAGCCGGTCTCCCATGTCATCCGCCGAAAATTCATTCGACGAATCGTCGAGGTTGTCGTTTGGAATTCTGCTCTCGTCGCTCATTTCAACCCTCTGTGTTGACGCAGTAAGGCAACAAACGCGGCTCGGTCACAATCTGAATTGCGCTTGCGACTACCTTAACATAGTTTAGTCGATAGACGCAGACTTTGCCAAGTTCTATTCCAGTCGGGAGTGGTGAATGTGTTGATATATCCCTCGTTTCCCCCACCCTAAATCTTGTTC
>JAPPFH010000029.1 GCA_028875185.1 Chloroflexota bacterium
AGGTCGCCCCTACACCGTCTTATCAGTGTGTAACCGCGATTTTTACCACTCCCATGATCGGCATTGCTGGCATGTACGCCGCCCGCGTGTTATCATTTTCCATAGAGTCTGGCGTTTCTGCGACAGCCTAAGGTCAGCCCACGCTGGCTAGGCAGATACTCGAACTGCGGGCAATAAGCGATCTATATTTGACAGGTAGATAAGAGTTGGGTAGACTCTCTTAATAGGTTAATCGGTTTAGCACCGTTTGGTTTCGCTTAGAGAATCGCCAAAATGCGAAGCGAGCGATCAAACGCAGTTAGGTAAGAAGGAGGCGCGGTGACAAGACGCGGCAGAGTTAGCATAGTATTCAGCACTTCTATTATGAGGAGAACGACATGACAGAAAGAAATGACAAGCAAATTAGCCGGCGAGACCTGCTGAAGATGCTGGGCAGCGGCGCGGCCGGGGCAACTATGGCCAAGATCGCCGGGCTCGGTGGCAGCGCCGCCGTATTGCTGCGTGGCATGCCAGCCGGCGCGCAGGCGAAGGTCGAAATCTGGACCGGTTTCGGGCAAGGGCGTATGGCCGATGCCATGCAAGGCGCCATCGACAATTTCGCCGTGGAGAATCCTGAATATGCCCCCGAGCACATCATCGTGCCTTGGGGCGAGATCCATGATCGTGTGATCGCCGCCACGTCGGCCGGTTCGCCGCCCGATGCCTACCGCGGCTGGGCTTGGATCGTCGGCGACGCCGCCATCGGCGCGCTGACCAACTTGCAGCCTTATGTCGACGCCGCGAATGTTGACTTGATGGACTTCTGGCCGGCGACGCTCAATCAAATGAAGTACCAGGGCGATGTCCACGCGATGAGCATTTCGACCATCGTGAACTTCATGTATTACAACAAGGATCGCATGAGAGAGGGCGGCTTGGATCCCGACAGCCCGCCGACGTCGATCGCCGATCTGGACGCGATGGGCTCCGAGCTCGATGATGTCGCCGACGATGGCGAGATCCTGCGCCTTGGCTTTTCGCCGACGCTGCCGAACCCGCAAGTCTGGGATTGGGGCGCGGCTTTTGGCAGCCAGTACTGGGACGAGGCCGAGGGCAATATCGCGCTTGACGAAGAAGCCTGGATCGAATTGCTGAACTGGTACAAGAGTTATGGCGACAAGTTTGGCGCCGAAAACCTGGCCGCCTACCGCTCCACTTACGAAGGCAACGGCTTTGGCCGCAACTCGCCGCAAGGCATCTACTATACCGGTTTGATCAGCTTCTGGGTGATTGGTAGTTGGCTCTTCAATGACATGGGCGAATACGGACCGGATGTCGATTTCGGCGTCGCGCCAATCCCGACCCTGGAGGGGGCCGAAGACGCCACGCCAGGCACATCCATCGGCAATATGTATTTCGTGCCCGCCAATTGCGCGAATCCGGACGGCGGCTTCGCCTTTGCCAACTATATGAGTTCGTCTCCCTTCGTGGCGATCAACAAGGCGCTGCCCGATAGCGTCATGCCGTCGCGCCCGTCGTTGGCGACCCTGCCGGAAGTCGAAGACGCAGGCGCCTGGACTGTCTTGGCGCGTGACGAGATCCTGCCCAATACGCTGGAGAGACCCAGCTTCCCCGGCAACGGTTTCCTGGGAAAGGCATTGAATGACGGGGTCGAAGGTGTCATATTCAAAGACGCTGACCCGGCGGAAGTGATCGCCGATGCGGTCGAGCGTTCACGACGCGAGGTAGAGCGCATGCGGGGTTAGTCCAATTTAAGTACGTCCGTCCGTAGGGGCGACACTCGTGTCGCCCACATTTTGAATTCATTATCTCTGTCGGGCGAGACAAGTCTCGCCCCTACAAACGTCTATGACGGTCAGTTTCGACAGGGGCGGCTCGGTGAGTCGCCCGCATGAAACAATGAATCTGCCAATCCTTCCATGTTCAAACTGAAACGAGACCCCGCCGATCAACCGAATAGCTGGCGTACGGACAACCTCCCGGCCTGGGGTTTGTTCTTTGTCGCGCCCTGGATCATCGGCTTCGTCGCCTTTACCGTTTATCCCTTTTTCGCCTCTCTCTACTACAGCTTCACCAATTTCAACATCATCAATCTCACGCCGCGCTGGGTGGGCTTGGACAATTATGTCGAACTCTTCACGGCTGACCCGCTGTTTTGGATATCGATCAGCAACTCGATCCGATACGCCGCCCTGCTGCTTGTCTTCGCCACCATCTTTGACATCTTCATCGCCTATTTGCTGAGCCAGAATGTCAAGTACCTGTCGATCTATCGCACGATCTTCTTCTTCCCGGTGCTGGTGCCGGTGGTGGCCGCCAGCTTGACTTGGATCTGGATTCTGAATCCGCGCTACGGCTTGATGAATGGCTTGCTCGATCTGATCGGCATCAAGGGACCGAACTGGCTGGCATCGCCGGACACAGCGATGTACTCGTTAATTTTCATCGGCGTCTGGGGCAGCGGACGCCAGGTCATCGTTTATCTATCCGGTTTCAACGATATACCGCGGCAACTCTACGAGGCGGCTGATATCGACGGCGCGTCCGGCTTGCAGAAGTTCTGGCGGATTACGCTACCCTTGCTCTCGCCGCAAATCTTCTTCAATGTTGTCACGCTCATCATTTTCTCGCTGCAATCATTCTCCGAGGTCTACATCATGACGCAGGGCGGACCGGCAAATTCGACCCTGCTCTATGCCGTCAATCTGTATGAACGCGCCTTCCGCGATTACGCCATGGGTTATGCCTCGGCGCTGGCTTGGATCATGTTCCTTCTGATATTGGGTTTGACGCTGATCATCTTCAAATTCTTGAGCGGGAAAGTTATTTATGAACGCTAGGAAGAGACCGTAGCATGGCAGTTTTGCAGCCGGCCGCACCCGGTCGCCGCGCCATGACCAGCGAAGAGCGCAATTACCTGCTGCTGCAGCGCGCGAGATCGGTCATCAAGCATGCCGTTCTGATCATCTTCGGCATCGCCTTCATGCTGCCCTTCGTCTGGATGATCAGCTCCTCCGTCAAGCCAAACATCGACATCTTTGAGATTCCCATCCGCTTGATACCGAAGTCACTCCGCCTCGAGAATTACGTCGACGCCACCAACGCCATCCCCTTCTGGCAATATTTGTGGAACTCCACCTATTACACCATCTTCGCCACCATCGGCGCGGTGCTGTCCAACACCTTCATCGCTTACGGCTTCGCGCGCGTGCGCTGGCGCGGGCGCAATGTGCTCTTCATTATCGTCATCGCCACCATGATGCTGCCCTTCCAGGTACGCATGATCCCGCTATACATTCTCTTCGCCAGGATCGGCTGGCTGAACTCCTTCCTGCCGCTAATCGTGCCGAACTTTTTCGGCAACGCCTTCTACATCTTCCTGATGCGCCAATTCATGATGACCCTGCCAAAGGAGCTGGATGACGCCGCGCGCATCGACGGCGCCAGCGAATGGGGAATCTTCTGGCGGGTGGCGGTGCCGCTGTCCAAGCCAGCCATCCTGACCGTCGCCATCTTCGAAATTATCCACACCTGGCACGATTTCATCGGTCCTCTGGTTTATCTGCGGCATCCGACCAAGTACACGCTGTCGATTGGCTTGCGGCTTTATTTCACGCAATACGGCGCCGAATGGGGCTTGCTGATGGCGGCGGCCGCCATGTTTACGATACCGATGGTGATCTTCTTTTTCTTCGCCCAGCGCTCATTCATTGAAGGCATCACCTTGACCGGGCTAAAAGGCTAGCCGCATGACGCGCGTCCTCTCTCAGTTGCATACGCGAGAAGCGCTGAAAGCCGGCATCGATACGTTGGCCGGCGCCGTCGTCCCGACGCTGGGACCCTTGACTGGTCCGGTCGCCATTGATGACAAGACGCGCGGCGGCTCTCCCGAGCTGCTGGATGATGGCGGGGCAATCGCGCGGCGGATCCTGCAACTGGACAACCGCGATGCCGATGTCGGCGCGATGCTGCTGCGAGAGACGCTTTGGCGGCAGCGCCAGGCTTTCGGCGATGGCGCGGCGACGGCGGCGGCGCTCTATCATACGGTTTACGCTGACGGACATCGCTTCATTAGCGCCGGCGGAGACGCCATGCTGCTGCGTCAAGCCTTGGAAGCGGGACTGAAAATCATGCTCGACGAGCTGCGGCGGCAGACGCGTGACGTCTCGACCGTGGAAGAAATGCAGCGAGTCGCCCAGTCAATCTGCGGCGATCGCGATATCGCCGCGGCGCTGGCTGATATCTTTGATGTGCTGGGGCCACACGGCGCGATCGAAGTACAAGATGGCGGGCGCGATCTGGCGCGCGAATTCTTCCTCGGTTCGTATTGGGAGAGCAAAGTCCCATCGAATATCGTCTTCGATGGCGTCATCGGCGAGCGCATCGAACTGAAGAATACCGCTTGGCTGATCAGCGATTTCGAGCTGGACGATCTACAGGCGCTCGTCAAACTGGTGACCGCTGTCTACCAAGCGGGGTACAGCTCGCTGGCGATCGTAGCCAAGTCATTCTCTGAGCAAATCATCGCGGCTCAGGGCGCCAACAGCCGCATGGAAGACTTTCGGCTGGTCTATCTCGAGCCGACTGGGCTGGTTGATGAGCGTGAAGCGGCGCTGGAAGATCTGGCGCTGATCAGCGGCGGGCGCGTTTTGCGGACGGTCGGCGGTCACAGTTTTGCGGCGGTCACCCGCGAACATCTCGGCGCTTCCGAACTTGCTTGGGTTGATCGCAATCGCTTCGGCATCATCGCCGGTGGCGGCGGCAGCGAGACCGCGCTTCATAATGAGATAGAGGCTTTGAAAGCGCGTTACCGCCGGAGCGAGGACGAACGAGAGCAAGTTGTGCTGCGCGCGCGAATCGGGCGGCTGCGCGGCGGCAGCGCGGTCGTGTACGCGGGCGGCAGCAGCGAGAGCGAGATGCGCTATCAGACCGAGCGAATCACCCGAACGATCGCGGCGACGCGCGCTGCCCTGCTTGAGGGAACCTTGCCCGGCGGCGGAACGGCGCTGCTGCGCTGCGGCGAGAGGCTTCGCGAGCGTTATGAGAATAGCGCCGATCCGCATGAGCGGGCAGCCTGGCAAATCCTGACGCGAGCAGCGGAAGCGCCCTGCCGCGCGCTGCTGAAGAACGCCGGGCATGAAGCGCCGGGAGTCGTTCTCGCCGAAATTCAGGCGGGCAAGAATGGCGCCGGATACGACCTGCGCGAGAGCCGCATCGTCGATATGCGGCGGGATGGCGTGGTCGATTCGGCGGCGGCGCTGATGGCAGCCGCGCGAAACGGGATCGGCGGAGCGGCGCTGGCGCTGACGGTCGAAAGAATCGTGCATCGCGTCAATCCGCCGCTGGCGATTGAACCGGGTGGGCTGCCTTCGTCTGCGCCTGAATCGGGAAATATCGAACTCAAGTAGATCAAATTGGCGCTTGCCAATGTCATGAGGAGATACGCGGAAATGGGCTGGGAACCAACGGCGGAACAAAAGCGAAACTATGAGGAGCGCGGTTACTTCACCGTGCCCAATGTGATCCCGCGGCAGACGGCGGCAGAAATGCTGGGCGTGATCAAGAATGCCATCCTGACGCCGGAGACCGACGACATCATGACCGATGCCGACCCGATGGATCCGATGAATGATGATACGCCACAGGCGCGCGCCGTACGCTATCGCAAGCTGAGCCAGTTCAACCAGCGCAATCCGCTGATTTGGCATAACGCGCACTGCGGCAAGCCGGTGCTCGAAATCGCGCGCTACTTCCTCGGCGATGACATTCTGCTCAAATACGACAGCTGCTTCCTAAAACCGGCGCGCTCCGGCAGCGCCACGCCTTGGCATCAAGACAACGGCTTATGGCTCGATGGCGACATCGAACCCTTCAACTTCTGGATGGCGCTCGACCCAGCCACGATCGAAAACGGCTGCCTGCAAATGATCCCGGGCAGCTATCAGACTGAAATCGTCGAGCACGTCTTCTACGAAGACAGCATCCACCGGCAACTGCCCAATGAGCGCGTCGAGGAGATGGTCGATACCTACGGCGTCGAGCATATCGAATTGGAGCCGGGCAGCGTCATCGTCTGGCATAGCAGCGCCTGGCATTACAGCCCGCCCAACACCAGCGACAAGGGGCGCATCGCCATCGCAGGCGTGATGAGCAGCCCGGCGATCGTGGAGAATGGCCGCAGCGGCCACAAAATCGATTATAAGTGGCTGATGCGAGGCGGCGAGGTCGTCGCCGCGTTCCCCGCCGAGAGCTACGAGCGGCAAAACTTCAACGTTTGAGGCATCGGCGGGGTGTCAGCGCGGCCGTCGTGTCGCGTTCAATTAGCCGCGATGGCGTGATGATTCGTTTCAGCGGCAGATCCGGTTCCGCGATGCGGCGCAGCATCAGTTGAGCGGCATTGAGGCCCAAGCCGCGCGGATCATTAGAAACGGTCGTCAAACTCGGGTGCCAGAGCGCTGCTTCCGGCACATCATCAAAACCGATGAGAGCCAAGTCTTTCCCCGCTTCCAAGCCGGCGGCGCGCAAGCCCAGCATCACCCCAAACGCGATCACATCGCTGTAACAATAAGCGGCGGTCGGCGGCGCTGGCATCCGCAGCAGCGCGCGCATCGCGTCATATCCACCGCGGCGGCTGACGGGACCGGCGATGCAAAGCGCCGGGTCAAGCGCGATATCGTGCCGCCGCAAGCTATGGCGATAACTGCGCACGCGCCTTTGTCGGGTGAGATCAGTATCGAAGCCGCCAACGAAAGCGATACGCCGGTGTCCCTGCTGAATCAGATGCTCCAGCGCGCGCGCCGTGCCGTTCTCGTCATCCATGCCGACGCAATCGACGCCCAGCCCGGCGTGGTAGGGAGTTAGCAGCACGAGCGGGCAATAATCCGTCAGCCGCTGCAAGTCTGAGGTCGGCGTACTGGCGGTCGGCGCCAAGATCAAGCCATCAACATCGCGCTGCAGCATGGTCTGGATCATACGCGTCTGTTTGCCCAGATCGTCATCCGTCGTGGCCAGCACGAGGCTATAGTCATGATCCGCCAGTTGCGATTCGGCGCCCGAGGTGAGCTCGGCGTTAAAGGGATTCGACAAGTCCTTGATGATCAAGCCAATTGTATACGAGCGCTGGGTGCGCAGGCTGGCGGCGCGCTGGTTATAAACGTATCCCAGCGATTTGACCGCATTGAGCACGCGCTGCCGCGTCGGCGCGGAAATGCGCGTACTGTTGTTGAGCGCCAGGGAGGCGGTCGCCTTGGATACGTTCGCCGCGTCGGCAACGTGCTGCAAGGTGACCTTCTGGCGCCGCGGCCGATCGGATTTCGTCATATCAGCTTCAACAGCTTGGCGGCCGCTTCCAGAAAGAAGTAATCGCCAAACATGGTGCTTTCGTCGACGCCCAAGCCCAGACGTTCATGGTAAGCCGCTTGTTTCAGCAGCCCTTCCCAGTCGATATCGTCACAGGCGAGGAAGGCTGGCTCGGACAAGCTCTCCATGATGCGCGCCGCGTATTCGCGATAGCTGCGCGCGCGCAAGGGATCGCCGACGAGCGCCGCCAGGTCTTGCAAGCCGCTTGCGGTAATGGCGGCGGCCGATGCTTCAAATGGTCGAGGCGGATTCGGCTCGAGCCAATCGTTGGGGCAGATGCCGTGCGCCGGCGTATTCAGGATGTAATAATCGGCGCAATGGCAGGCGGTCTGCAAGAAGCGCGGATCCCGCGTAAACGAGTAGGCGGTGGCGAAGCCGTAAATTGCCCAGGACAAGCCGCGCGCCCAGGAAGTATCACCGCGCCAGCCCTGATGTGTGCTCTCGCGCAGGAAGGCGCCCGTTTCCAGATCGAAGATGCCTTCGTGTACGGCGCTGCCATCGCCGCGCACCAGATAGCGCCGGCTGGTCAAGCAATTCCGCAGCGCCCTATCGTAAAGATCGGCGTCTCCCGTTTCGCGCGCCGCGTAGAAGATGATGCCGACATTCATCATGATATCAATGAAGGCGCTCTCCGGCGCGACGAAAGACGCCAGGTAGCCGCCTTTCTCCTGGAAGCGCTCCCCCATTGTCCGCCCCGCTTTGATGACAACATCGCGCTGGCGGGGGGCGCCGTCGAGGTCGTGCCAGCGCTTCCAACTGTGCCAAAAGAGGAAGCCAAGGTCATGCGTTTCACGGTCGTCTTTGCGTTCTTCTATCAACTCGCAGTAGCGCTCCGCTTTGCCCCGCCAGAATTCATCGCCCGAATACAGATAGAGCAGCCACAACTGCCCGGGCAAGAAGCCTTGGCACCAGTTGGTCCAGGACGCGCCGTCGTGCTTCCACTTGCCAGCGCGCGTGTATTGCGGCAGGTAATCCGGATGCGCGGCAACGAGGCGGCGCAACTTGTCGGCGGCGGCGGTGAAAACCCGCTCGCATTTGTCGGCAATTGGCTGATCTACGCTCACAGCGCCTCCCTTGTAAATCGGTTCACTGGCAGTCGGCGCCATGTTAGCACAGATGGCGCCCTTTCGTCATCTGCGGCGGGGCGGTGCGCAGAGCCATCGCAGCAACCTACATTTGCCGCCGAGGACAGCGAGGAGAAAGAGAAGTGAGAAGATTCGCCTCAAAACTAAAACTCTCTACCCTCTGCGTCCTCTAATAGAACGAAGCTACTGATATCCGTCTTCAATTATATCGAAAGGTGTAGGGGCGAGACTTGTCTCGCCCGCCCGCCACGCCATACGCCAGCGCGCAAATTGGAAACTGGAAATGTATCGACTATACTTGGCGCAGAATTGCGGAGGCTTGCGAAAGGAAGTCGATGATGGCGAGCAAGTTGATTTCGCTGGCGGCGGCCGCGAAGCTCATTCCCGACGGCGCGGTCGTCTCGGTAAGTTCTTCCAGCGGGGTCGCCTGCCCCGATGCGACGCTGCGAGCCATCGGCGATTGCTATCGCCAGACCGGCGCGCCGGGCGATTTGACCGCCATCCACCCGATCGCCGCTGGCGACATGTACGGCATTGATGGCGTCAATCACCTGGCGCAAACCGGCCTCTTGAAGCGGGTGATCGTCGGCTCGCTGCCCAGCGGGACGTCTTCTATGGAGTCGCCGCCGATCTGGCGCATGATCGTCAACGACGAAATCGAGGCTTACAACCTGCCCAGCGGCGTGCTCTATCACATGCATCGCGAAGCAGCCGCCGGGCGCCCGGGCTTGCTCACGAAAGTCGGCTGGGACACAGTGGTCGATCCCATCCATCGCGGCGCCAAGATGAACGAACGCGACTGCGAAGACATTGTCAAAAGGGTCGAATTTGACGGCGAGCAATGGCTCTATTTCAAATCGATACCTATAGACGTGGCGATCATCCGCGCCACCACCGCTGATGAGCGCGGCAACCTAAGCATGGAGCACGAAGGCGCGTACCTGGGCGCGGTTGATCAGGCGCTGGCGGCGCATAACAACGGCGGCATCGTCATCGCCCAGGTCAAGCGCATGGCGCAAACGGGCGCGCTGCCGGCGCAGTCGATTCGTGTGCCCGGCACCTTGGTGGATTACATTGTGCTGGATCCGGATCAGTTGCAGGCGTCGCAGACGCTATACGACCCGGCGATCAGCGGCGAGGTCGCCTCGCCGATCAGCGAATTCGAGCCGGTGGAATGGGGCGTCGGCAAAGTCATCGCGCGGCGGGCGGCAATGACCTTGCGTCGAGGGGAGACGGTCAATCTCGGCTTCGGCATATCGGCGCTGGTGCCCTATGTATTTCTGGAAGAGGGCTTGCACGGAGCGACCACCTGGGTGATCGAGCAGGGCGCAGTCGGCGGCTTGCCCTTGCGCGATTTCGCCTTCGGATGCGCCTTCAACCCCGAAGCGATTCTGCCGTCGCCCGATCAATTCACCTTCTTTCAAGGCGGCGGCTTCGACCGCTCGCTGCTGTCCTTCGTCGAGGTGAACGGGGCCGGCAGCGTCAACGTATCCCGCCTCAGCGCCATACCGCATATCACCTCGGGCATTGGCGGCTTCATCGATATCACCACCGGCGCGCGCAGCATCGTATTCAGCGGCAAATTCACCGCCGGCGGGCTGCAAGCCGAAATCGAGGACGGGCAGCTTAGAATCCGGCGCGAAGGCCGCTTCAAGAAGTTCGTGCCACAGATTGAAGCGCAGACCTTCAGCGGCGACATGGCGCTCAAGCGCGGCCAGACAGTCATGTACATCACCGAGCGCTGCGTGCTGGAGCTTGATGAGAAGGGCTTGATCGTCACCGAAATCGCGCCTGGCGCGCGGCTGCAAGAAGACGTGCTTGATCAAGCCGACATCGCTTTGCGCGTCAGCCCTGATCTGCGGCAAATGCCGACGAAACTCTTCCAGCCGCAGCCGATGGGCTTGCGGCTGTCCCCCAAATCCCAAGCGCGCTGAATGGCGGGACGAACCATTAGGTCGCGTGATTTAGCCCGCTAAGCCCGATTCTCCAACCTGCCAATCAATCTCACTACTGATACAATGGTGCGCGCTGGCTTGTCGAGCCGGTCACACCAATGGGCGAAGGCGACGAAAGGAACGCGGAATGGACAATCTGGCGGATATCGGCTTAATCGGCTTGGCGGTGATGGGCCAAAACCTCGCTCTGAATATCCACGATCACGGCTTTCGCGTCGCCGTGTTCAACCGCACAACCTCGAAGATCACCCGCTTCCTGGAAAACGAAGCGGCGGAAAGCGATATCATTGGCGCTTATACGCCGGAAGAATTCGTGGCGAGCATCAAACGGCCGCGCAAGATCATCTTGATGATTCAGGCGGGCGCTGCGGTGGACAAGTCGATCGCGCAACTGGCGCCGCTGCTCGATGAGGGCGATATCATCATCGATGGCGGCAATTCCAATTTCAACGATTCGATCCGCCGCACTGCCGAAGTGGAAGCGATGGGGCTGCTATTCGTCGGCGCGGGCATCAGCGGCGGAGAAGAAGGCGCGCGCTACGGTCCCTCAATTATGCCCGGCGGCTCGGCAGCCGCTTGGGATTCGGTCAAGCCCATCATGCAGGCGGTGGCGGCCAAAGTCCCCGATGGCAGCCCTTGCTGCGATTGGGTGGGCGAAGGCGGCGCCGGGCATTTCGTCAAGATGGTGCATAACGGCATTGAATACGGCGATATGCAACTGATCTGCGAAGCCTATCACTTGATGTCGGCGGTGCTGGGCATGGACGAAGCCGAAATCAGCGGCGTCTTCCAGCGCTGGAATACTGGGCTGTTGGAGTCATTCCTCATCGAAATCACCGGCGAGATCCTGGCTTATCAGGATGAAGACGGCGCGCCGCTGCTGCGGGTAATCCTCGATGTCGCCAGCCAGAAGGGCACGGGCAAATGGACGGCGATCACGGCGCTGGAGGAAGGCAGTCCCCTGACCCTGATCGGCGAGGCGGTCTTCGCGCGTTTTCTGTCGGCGATCAAGGAGCAGCGGGTCGCGGCGTCGAAGGTATTGCCCGGTCCGCAAGCTGCATTCAGCGGCGACAAGAGGCGCTTTATTGACGATCTGGAACAAGCCGTTTACGCCGCCAAGATCATCAGCTACACCCAAGGTTATATGCTGATGCAAGACGCGGCGCGCACGTACAACTGGAATCTGAATTATGGCGGCGTGGCGCTGATGTGGCGCGAGGGCTGCATCATCCGCTCGGCTTTCCTAAGCAAGATTCAAGAGGCTTACGCGGCGAATCCAGCGCTGGCGAATCTGCTGCTGGACGACTATTTCAGCGAGGCTGTCATCGGCGCGCAATCGGCTTGGCGCGGCGCGGTGACGACCGGCATAAAGCACGGCATTCCGCTGCCAATCATGAGCGGGGCGCTGGCGTTTTACGATGGCTACCGCTCGGCGAATCTGCCGGCGAATCTATTGCAAGCCCAGCGCGATTACTTCGGCGCGCACACCTATGAGCGCGTCGATCGTCCGCGCGGGGAGTATTTCCACACCAATTGGACGGGCACGGGCGGGGATATCACGGCTGGGAGTTATGATGCCTGAGGCGCGTCGGCAAAGAGAGCGCGTATCAGCGACTGTTGTCTCTAGAGCTCTATTCTGCAGTACCGCTCACCAACATAGCATAGCCACTATTATTACTGATCTCCTCAATGCCGAAAACTTCCCATTGCGCGAAGGGGAAGCACATGGAGTTCAGTTCAAGCTCGAATCCCTGTAGGCGTTGGAAGTTCTCGATCAAAACCTCGGCGTGATCAAACGCAACGTGATAAAAGGGTTCCTCCAAGAGCTGACGATTGATTCCGCCAGAATATAGATCGCTTATAGCCTCGCTCTCCCAGAAATCTCGACGATTATCGCGCACCACATCCTTCAGCACATCCCGCCTTTCGCGCAACCAACGCTCTATGTCGAGATATCTGTCGAAATATTCGTCATCAACAGACTCATGAAAATATAGTGCGCGGCGCCGACCTATCCACTTCTGGATAAAACTTCTAGCACGTGTCTTGTGACCAGGCACACATTTCGACAACCAGTCGATAGCGGCTTCGTCTTCCCCGACTTCCAATCGCAGTCGAACGCCTAAGGCACAAACCTTCATTGCAAGAACTTGATACTGCATTGCCAACTCGATGTTAGCTGGGTTAATCTCCGCACTAAGCAAGTTATCGAGATCTCTGATTAGCTGCCCGCGCGCGACTGCCAATTCATAGGTAATTTCAGCCACAGCTTCGTGCCTATATGCATCGCTGGTCACGACAAAGCTATTCTCAGCGTGCTCAATAACTGCGAGTAGCTCGACCTCTCGATCCCTTTGGAATTCCTCAGATACACGATCGAAGATACGCCCGATCTCAGACTCATGCGCCTGATGCCAAGTATGTGTTCTGCGAGCGAATATCCAGCCATAGCGAGATGTATGATCGGTACAGCGCCCGCAACCAGCCTGACAATTGTCGCGGACCGTGCGCCTGAATGCGAGACTACTTGTTCAAGTACGCCCGCTACTGACTCGGCCGTCTGTCCGACTTTTCCACCTTCGCGCAGCCAGGCGACAATTTGCTTGTTATCGGTATGGCGAATCACACCTCCGACGCGCTCCATTGTTCCATGGCGAAGACCAGCCTCTATGAACTCGGGTACTTCTAAGTGAACAGTTATGGCCGACATCTGATTTCTCCTAGAGATGTAATGTTAAAGCAGTGCCAAAAAACACAGAACTAATCAAAACGCAGCATCGCCTTGATCACCCCCGTCGCCGGATCCACCCAGCGCGGAAACTCGCGCAGGATCCCCTCCGGCGTCGCCTCATGCGTAACCCAGGGCGCCAGGTTGATCTGTCCCGCGCGCAGGCAATCGATGACCCAGGCGAAATCGGCGGGTGTAGCGTTGCGGCTGGCGAGCAGCGTCAGCTCATGCGAATGGAAATGCGGATCGCTGAACGTGATGTCGCCGGTGATATGCCCGACCAGCGCGAGCGCCCCACCGTGCGCCACGTAGTCGAAGGCGGCATGCATCGATTTGGCGCTGCCGGTGCAATCGAAGACGAGCGTCGGCAATTCGCCGCCGAGCGCTTTCTCCACCTGCCCCATCGCATCACCGCGCGCGTCAATCAGCGTGTCGATGCCCAAGACGCCTTGGCAGAAGTCGAGCCGCTTCTCATTGACCTCCATCACCATCACCTCAGCGCCGGCCAGCTTAGCGAATTGCGCCGTCGCTAAGCCGATGGGTCCAGCGCCGATCACGAGCGCATTCTCGCCGGGCGCTATTCGGGCGCGCTTCGCCGCGTGCGCGCCGATGCAGAGCATCTCCACCAGCGCCAGCTCTTCGACCGCGACGCCCTCCGCTTTGAGCAGCTTGTCGACCGGCACGCTGAATCGCTCGCGCATGCCGCCATCGATATGCACGCCCAGCACCTGCATCTGCGTGCAGCAATTGCTCTTGCCCCGGCGGCAGGCGATGCAGGCGCCACAATTCAAATAGGGAATGACGCAACACAAATCGCCGACGGCGTAATCTAGCTGGGCATCTGTCGCGCCGATGTCGATGACCTCGACCGCCAGTTCGTGCCCCATGATGCGCGGGTAGCTGAAGAAATTCTGATTGCCGCCGTAGGCGTGCAGATCGGTGCCGCAGATGCCGACCCGCTTGACGCGCAAGAGCGCTTCGCCGGGCGCCGCCGCTTCCGGCGCGGCGACATCACGCAATTCCAGTTTGCCCGGGCGTTCCAGTACGATGGCTTTCATGCACAGCGCTCCAATTAGATTCAGGCAAGCCCGTAGAAGGCCGCCGCATTCCCGCCCATGACCGCCGCCTGTTCGTCGGCCGAGAGCGCCGCGATGTAATTCTCGACGATGCCGACCACCTCGCTGTAACTGCCGGACAAGGTGCAGACGGGCCAATCGCTGCCGAACATCAGCCGGTCAACGCCGAAGCAATCGAAGACGATATCGAGGTAGGGCTGGAAGTCCGCTTGCGTCCAAGCGCCCCAAGCGGCTTCCGTGACCATTCCTGATACCTTGCAGCAGACGTTTTCGAAGGCAGCCAACGCGCGGATGTCGTCTTCCCAGGCGCCGATTATGCCGTCCTTGATGAAGGGCTTAGCGATATGGTCGAGCACGAAGGGCTGCGCCGGAAACTGCTTGACCACCTCGATGGCAATGGGAATATGTTTGGGATAGAGCAGCAAATCATAGCGCAGGTCGTAGCCTTTCAACGCCGCCAGCCCGCGCAGGAAGTTGCCGCCGAGCATATAGCGGTCGTCGGCTTCATCGTGCACGATATGGCGGATGCCGACCAGGCGCGGATGCGGGGCGAATCGTTCGAGCTGCGCTTCAACATCATCGGCGCGCATATCGACCCAGCCAACCACGCCGCGGATCAAGTCGTATTGATCGGCGAGATCGAGCAAGAATTCGGTCTCGCGCGAAACTTGCCGCGCTTGCACCGCGACCGTGCCATCAATCCCGCGCGCCGCCATCAAGGGCTGTAAATCCGGCGGCATATAATCGACTTGCAACGGGCTGCGATCGCCCGCCATCCAGCCGTAATCTTCGGCGTTGTAAAGCCAGAAATGTTGATGCGAGTCTATCCGAGCGGTCATGCGTTGCTCCAATTCATGCGTGAATAACGTACCGATTTTACCGCAAGCTAGGCGGAAGCGGGCGACCTGATAGGTCGCCCCTACACGACTTTGCGCGTCTGCGGACGGGCGACATACATTGTCGCCTCTGCAAATCCTTTGCGTCTCGGTGGTGAACAATCGCAACTGGTACGCTCAAAGGCTCCGATTGCGAGTGATCTTGAAGGCGTAAACGTGATCGCATGGCTTTTGATCGGGTCGCTCGATCTTGAGGCCGGCGCGCGTCATCTCCCATTTGAGCTCTCCATCGACGCCAAGCAACTCCACCGAGCGCGTCTCGCCGGGATAAAGCGCGCTCGTCGACTCAATGACAAATTCTTTCTCTGGCCAGCCGAAAGTCATCGCGTAGAGGATGTTGTCGCGCACGGTGAAGCGGATGTCTCGCGCAGTGTATTCGAGCTTCTCTTTCGTATCGCTGAAAGCGCCGACATGCTTCATCCGCGTCGGTCCCTCGCCATAAGTATTCCAGGGCACAGTGTCGTAGATGGCCTCGCCATTGATCCGCAGCCATTCGCCAATGCCTTCGAGGATCGCCTTGGATTCATCCGGGATCGCGCCATCCGGTTTCGGTCCAACATTGAGCAGCATGAAGCCATTCTTGCTGACATTGTCCGCCAAGTATTGCACCATCTCCGCCACCGATTTGTATTCGGTCTCCTTGATATAACCCCAGCCCTGCCCGTCATCGACGGTGGTATCGGTGATCCATTCGTAATGGGTGAGCTCAGCCGTTTTGCCCAGCTCGAAATCCAGCAGGGCGGCGCCGGGCGGTATATCGTGCCATTTGTACGTGGCGACTACTTCCCGCCCCCATTCGGCTTCTTTGTTGTAATAGTAGGCGAGGAAGTCTTGCTTGACTTGATCATGCACAAAGCGCAGGCCGAAATCGAACCAGATGTAATCCGGCTCATAGCGCTCGACCACTTCGACCAGGCGATTGGTCCAGCGGCGGAGGAAGGCTTTGCTCGGCTTGTCCTGCGCCAGCCATTCGGCCTGATTGTGCCCCTGCCCATGGGCGTCAAACTCGAAATCGAGATTGTGCGGCTCGCCGTAGAGAGCGGCATAGCGCGGGTCGGCGGTGTCGTATTCGTCCCGCCAATGCGGGAAGAACCACCAGTTTTCGGCGTGGTGCATGGCGACCATGAAGCGCATGCCTTGGGCGCGGATCGCCTTTTCCAGCTCGCCGACGACATCGCGCTTGGGTCCCATTTTGCCAGCGCAAAATTCAGTATCGCTGGCATCCCACATCGGGAAGCCATCGTGATGCTCAGCCACTGGTCCGGCGAATTTGGCGCCCGCCCGCTTGAATAGCTCAGCCCATTCATCGGGGTCGAAGTTCTCGGCGGTGAACATCGGGATGAAGTCTTTATAGCCGAATTTCGACGGGTGGCCATAGGTCGCGCAATGATACTCAAACTGCGGAGTGCCCTCGCGGTACATATTGTAAGGATACCAGGTGACGTTGGGTCCGGTAGCGGGCACACAGTAGATACCCCAATGCGTGTAGATGCCAAACTTGGCTTTGCGCATCCACTCGGCGATGGGATGGGTTTTCAGCGATGCCCAGGTTGGTTCGTACTGTTTGGTCATGCGGTTCACTCCGATTTTAATCTAATCTGTTATTCTGTGAGCGGAGGCGAGCCGTCGCCGCGCCTAGACACTGCAAGCCGCTCGCCCGTACAAACTGGACACTATGCGGAAGACCTGACAGGTCGCTTATACAACATTCGAGCCGGAAGATTCCTGTAGGGATCAGGTCGCGTAGAGCGCGCAGGGCGCGTAGACACCGCCCGTAGACACCGCTCGTCGACACAAACCTGCGCCGGTAGCTGAGCCGAAACTAGCGTAAGGACTTTCAGCACGAGTGGCGCAAGACTAGCTGGCAGTTAAAGAGCGCTGACGGGATGATGGCGTCGCCGTCGTTGAGCGCTTTCAGCACCTTGAGGGCGGCGGTCTCGCCTATGGCGTAAGTCGGCTGGCGCACGACGGTCAAGGGCGGATCCGAGACCTGCGCCCAGGGATGATCGTCAAAACCGACGATGGCGACATCCGCCGGGCAGCTCAAGTTCATTTCGCGCAAGCCCATCAAGGCGCCCAGGCTGAGCAGATTGTTGGAGATGAAGACGGCGCGCGGCCGCTCCGCCAGCGACATCAAATGCTGCATGGCGCGTTTGCCGTCCTCAATCGTCAAGGGACTGTCTATACACCAGTCTTCGCACAGCGGCAGGCTGGCTTCCGTCAAAGCCTGTTCATAGCCAGCCAGGCGCTCGCGCATGGTTGACAGGCGCTGAAAGCCGGAGAGAATGCCGATTTCGCGATAGCCGATGTCGATCAAATGCCGCGTCCCGAGATAGGCGCCATGATGATTATTGACACCGACATAGGGTGACTCGGCATTATCGAAGGTGCGATCGAGCATGACTATGGGAATATTGAGCTTTGCCGCTTCGCCTAGCGAATCCCAATCCTGGCTGGTGGCCGCGGCGATTATTCCATCCACTCCCTGCCGCAGCAAAACATCGATGTAGTATTCTTCGCGCTCCAATACTTCGTTGGTATTGCAAAGCATCAAGCTATAGCCGTTATCGACCAGCACATCTTCGATGCCGCGCATGAGTTCGGCGAAGAAGGTGTTAGTGACATCGGAGACGATCAAGCCAATGATGCGGGTGCGCTGCGTGGTCAGGCTGCGCGCCGCCACATTGGGGCGATAGCCGAGTGTGCGTATCGCCTCGCGCACACGATCCTTGGTCGCCTCTTCGACGAAGCGAGTCTCGTTAATCACATGCGAGACGGTCGCTTTGGAGACGCCAGCTCGCTCGGCGACATTAGCCATGGTGATTCGTCTCATCCGTCCCTCGCTCGGGAAAGGCAACCTGTTGCGCAACCGATTCGTTGAATGGTATCCCATAGGCGCGGCTTCGTCAATTTTGGCGCGGCTTGGGTGTGGTGAATTTCATTGATAGCGCGACAAACCCCCGGCCCCTTGCCGTAGTGCAGTGTCTACGCGCATCCCACAAGGAGGGAAGGGGAGTTTTTCAAGGAATTACGGGCATTTGAAGTCCCTCCCTCATTTTGGGGGAGGGATTTAGGGTGGGGGGAAACGAGGGATATATCAACACATTTACCACTCCCGCAACGTGGGTGTGGCGAAACCATTTGCGGCGGCTTATCGCCTATGTTATAGTCCAAGCCGTCGTCAGAAAACCGATTGCGCGCTGGCATCTATATTGAGCGGCGGCGGCGAGACAGGACGCCTATGAAACAGGTCACCGTAAGCGGAAAAGAGCAAGCTGGCGTCATCACCGTTGAGGCGCCGAAAGCGAAGGATAACTGGGTCGTCGTCAAAGTCCATGCCGCGCCGATGTGCACCGAATACAAGGCTTTCGCCGCTGGTACGAAACACCCGCTTTGGGGCCATGAAGCGGCCGGCGAAGTGGTCGAGGTGGCGCAGCCGGGCCGCGTCAAAGTTGGCGACCGCGTGGTGGTTATGCCCATGAATTCCTGCGGCTGCTGCGCGCTCTGCCTTGACGGCGAATATATTCATTGTCAAAACGCCGTTGATTTTGCCGCGCTGCACGGCGACATGGCCGGCTTGGGCACAATGGCGCAGTATTTGCTCAAGCAAGATTGGCAGTTGCTGCCTATTCCCGATGGCATGTCTTACGATCATGCCTCAATGGCTTGCTGCGGCTTGGGACCGACCTTCGGCGCCATGCAGCTGATGGATGTCGACCGCCACGATACGCTGCTGATCACCGGCTTGGGACCGGTCGGCTTGGGCGGCGTTGTCAACGGCGTTTATCGCGGCGCTCGCGTCATCGGCGTGGATAGCGTCGACTATCGCGCTGAGAAAGCGCTGGAACTGGGCGCGGCCGCAGTCGTCAATCCGCTAGACGAGGACGCGCTTCAGCAAATCCTTGGCTTGACCAGCAGCGGCCGCGGCGTCGACAAAGCCATCGACTGCTCCGGCGTGGTGGCGGCGCATCGCCTGTGTATTGACGCGGCCCGGCGCAAGGGACAAGTGGCGTTCGTCGGCGAATGCAACGACGACACGCCCCTGCGCATCAGCCCCGATATGATACGAAAGGGGCTGCGGTTGACAGGATCCTGGCATTTCAATCTCGCCGATTCCCCGCGCATGATGAAAATGATCAGCGAGATAGGCGACCAACTAGACAAACTGATCACGCACCGATTCTCGATTGATGATATTCAGAGCGCCTGGCAGACGCAGCTCTCCGGGTGTTGTGGCAAAGTAATCTTACAGCCTTGGGAGGGCAGCGATGTATAAATCGGTCATCATCGGCGTCGGCGGCGGGCGGGCGCATGGGCACGCGGATGCCTACCAATATGTGAAGCGCGGACGTGTCGTCGCGGTCTGCGACTTGCGGCAAGACGCCATGGACGAGTTCGGCGACAAATTTGACATATCAGCGCGCTACACCGACTACCGCGAGATGTTCGAGAAAGAAAAACCCGAGCTGGTGCAGGTGAGCACGCCGCCCAATGTTCGTCTCGAGATTCTGGAAGCGGCGGAGGCGGCCGGCGTGCCCTTGGCGATCGTAGAGAAGCCGCTGGCGATTCAAGGCGAGGATTATCTGAAGCTGCGGGAATTCGCAGCGGGCAAGCCGAAAATCAAAGTCGCCATCAATCATCAGCTGCAATTTCATCCGAGGCGGCAGCGCTTGCAGCAACTGGTGGCTGATGGCGCTATCGGCGATCTGCGCTTCATCGAGGCGAGCTCGGGCATGAACCTGGCCTATCAGGGCACGCATTCGCTGCAGGCGATCGGCGCTTTCAACCCGGCGAACCCAACCACCGTGTTCGGCCAGGTCTCCGGCGCCGCTGGTTTGCAGCCCAATATCAAAGAGCATTACGCGCCCGATCAGAGCCTGGCGGCGGTGGAATATGACAATGGACTGCAAGCGACGCTGCGCTGCGGCGAAAATGCGCCGCGTGTGCCGCGAGGCGACGCCATTTACCAGCACAAGCGCATCGCCGTCTACGGCATGAAGGGTTATGTGCATTGGACGATGTGGGGTTGGGAAACCTATATTGACAATGTCTACGAGAGCGGCGAGCACGAGTACCCGGATGAAGATGTGTTGGGGCAAGCGGGGATGTGCGACGCCATGTTCGCGTGGCTGGAGGATGATAGCAAAACGCATCCGCTGAACCTGGAACGCGCCCTGGTCGACTTCAATGTGATCCTGGCGCTCTATGCCAGTTCGCTCAATCACGAGGTGGTTCAAATCCCCTACGAGCCGGAAGCCGACCTGGCGGCAAAGCTGCGGCGGACGCTAGCTTAACAAAACACCGCCAAGCAATCAATTGTAATGTGCGCCAAAGGTACGCAACAATCAATAAATGCAAAATCTGTAGGGCTTGTAGCGGCGCGCGTAGGTTAATGTCCACGTTACCCGGTGGCTTGCCGGTGCGCTACATAAGCTGCGGAACGCGCCTCCCATGACTGACTTGGAACGACTGAAATGACCTGCAAGCCGCAGATCCTGATCGCCCTGCGCTCCTCGCTCTTCGACCAGCTTTTCGCGGAAGAGCAGCAGACGCGCCTGCGAGCGCTGGGCGAAGTGACGATGCCGGCGCCTGAGGGCAATCTTAGCGAGGCGCGGCTGACGGCGCTTATCGCCGGACACGATGTCGTCATCACCAGCTGGGGCACGCCGCCATTTTCCCACTCAGTGCTGGAAGCCGCCGACCGCTTGAAGCTAATCGCGCATTCGGCCGGCTCGATCAAGCTCCTGCTGCCGCCGCCAGTATTCTCCGGGGGCCGCCGCGTCACCCATGTCGCTTATTCCATGTCCATTCCAGTCGCGGAAACCACCCTGGCGCTGATTCTGTTATGTTTGCGGAATTACCATAAGATTGATCGCAAGTTCAAAGATGACGGCTGGGCGGCGGCGAGGGCTTTCCCGCCTGGGGGCGAACTGGCGGGAAACCGCGTCGGCGTCATCGGCGCTGGCTATACCGGGCGCGCGGTCATTCGCCGACTGCTGGGCATGGAGGCGCAAGTCTGGCTCTGCGATCCTTACGTTAGTGAAGCGGACGCGGCTGAGATGGGGGTGCGAAAGGCAGCGCTGGAGACGCTGATGCGCGAATGCCCGATCGTGACCCTGCAGGCGCCGGCGACCGCCGAGACCTATCGTATGATTGGCGCCGAGCAGTTGAGTTGGCTGCGCGACGGCGCCATCTTCATCAACACAGCGCGCGCGCATCTCATCGACGAGGCGGCTCTGCTAGCCGAACTGCGAAAGGGGCGGATCAGCGCAGCGCTGGATGTCTTCGATCATGAGCCGCTGCCGGACGACAGCCCCTTCCGCGAACTGGACAATCTGATCATCACGCCCCATACCGCCGCCGTCACTCATCCGGCTTATCGGCGGCAGGGAGAGATCACCGTCGACGAGGTGTCGCGCTTCCTTAGCGCGGGCGAATTACGTTATGAAGTGACGCGCGATATGCTCGACATAATGGCTTAAATGTTTCCAAGAACCTTATGATAATGACTGCTTTATGAGTGAATTTGCATCAGCAATAGCAGACACTGTAGTCGTGCGCGCGCCAATGCCGCCGCCCATGCAAACTACCTTGCATCCCGCCATGTTTAGCCTCCCCTCCCGCAGGTCTGTGTCCACGCGACCTGCGCTACCCGGTGGCTCGCTCACTCTTGCTATAGGTGTCCAAACAGTTTTCGCATGATTTACTTGATCCTACTTTCACGAAGCGGGAGGGACAAATGGGCGCATTGGACGGCAAGACATTCATCGTGACCGGCGCAAGCAGCGGCTTTGGCGAAGCGATTGCGCTCGCTTGCGCCGAGGCGGGCGCCAGGGTTAGCCTGATGGCGCGGCGGAAGGAGCTGCTGGAGCGTGTCGCCGATGCGGCGCGCTCGCTGAACCCAGACGCGCGGGCGCTGGTCTGCCCGGCTGACGTCAGCGATGACGCGCAAGTTTTCGCCGCGCTGGAGCAGACGCGCGCCGCTTTCGGACCGATTGATGTGCTGGTCAATAACGCCGGTTTCAACCACACCGAGCGTTCGATCGCCGATACCTCCGCCGAGCAATGGCGCGAGCTGCTGGAAGTGAATCTGACGAGCGCCTTCGTATTCACCAAGGCCGTCTTGCCCGAGATGAAAGAACGCGGCGATGGCTTGATCATCAACCTGGCATCGCGCGCCGGCATGTATCCCAGCCTGCTCGCGGGCGTCGGTTACAGCGCCTCGAAAATCGGCATGGAAGCGCTGAATACGGTTACCAACGAAGAAGGCAATCCCTACGGTGTGCGCGCCAGCCTCGTCAATCCCGGCGCGGGCAACACCCCGATCATGGCACGCCGACCTGTGCAACCCAACGCCGACCAAAAAGCGCTGATGATTCAGTCGGAGGACATCGCGGCGACGGTGGTCTTTCTCGCCAGCTTGCCACCGCGCGTCCATATCGATTTTCTCTCGATCATGCCGACCCAGAACTAGGCGGAGTTTGCCGAATGAACGAGCTGGCGGTATTCACCAAACCTTGGAAGGCGCTATCGCTGCCGGATTTGGCGCGGCATATTCAGGCGCTGGGCTTCGACCTTGTCGAATTGCCGGTGCGGCCCGGCTTCCAAGTCGAGCCCGACGATATCGAGCGCGACTTGCCGCAGGCGGTAAAGCTGCTGGGCGAGCGCGGCATCCGCGTCTTGAATGTGACCGCCGATATGCCGCTGACTGATGAGCGCCTGTACAGCGCCTGCGCCGAAGCCGGCATCGGCATGAACCGCGTCATGTTCTGGCAGCATGATATGGACTACTGGACGGCGGAAGCGGAAGCGCGCCGCCAGCTCGACGCCGCCCTGCCCTTCTGCGAGCGCTATGATTTTCAGCTCGGCATTCAGAATCACTCGGGCCGCTTCGTGCCAGTCAACGAGATGGGCATGTACAACCTGGTCAAAGACTACAACCCGCGCCACGTGGCGGCGGTTTGGGACCCGGCGCACAATGCCCTCGAAGGCATGAATAGCGATTCCGCTCTCGATGTGCTGGCGCCCTATCTCTGCGTGGTCAACTTGAAGAACGCTTATTGGCGACGGGTCAGCGGACCGGAAGCCGAAGTCGCCGAGTGGAAGATCTACTGGACTTCTGGCGCGCAGGGGCGAGCCTCCTGGGCGGGGGTGATTGCGAAGCTCAAGGCTATTGGCTACGAGGGACCGATATGCTTCTCGGCGGAGTATTCAGACGAGGAGCGAGTCGACGAACTAATCGTGAAGGATTTGGCTTTCGCGCGCGGGCTGCTGGCTTAAGGCTTTTCCGGCTCAGCCTTTGATGCCCGAGGTGGCGATGCTTTCGATGAAGGCGCGCTGCAGCGCCAGATAGAAAATCAGCACCGGGATGGTTACCATCGACAAGTAAGCCATGATCTCGCCCCAGGCAACATTCAACTGGAAGAAGTATTGCAGGCCAACCATGATCGGGCGCAGCTCCTCCGAGCGGATAGTCATCAGCGGCCAGATGTAGGCGTTCCACATCACCAGGAATTTGAGAATAGCGGCAGTGGCGACGATGGGACCGGCAATCGGCATGATGATGCGCGCGTAGATTTGCCAGATGCTGGCGCCGTCGATGCGCGCCGCTTCCACCAATTCGTCGGGCAAATCGCGAAAGTACTGATAGAAGAGGAAGATGCCGAGCGAATCGGCGATGAAGGGGATGATCTGCACGTGGTAAGAATTGAGCCAGCCGATCTCAATGCCTTCGGGGCCGATCCAGGGCAGATTGTTCGCCACGAGCAGCATGGGAATGGCGATCACTTCAAAGGGCACGATGAAGGTGGCGATGATCAGCGAGAGCAGGATGGCTTTGCCGCGCCACTGCAAGAAGGCGAAGGAAAAGGCCGCCATCGAATTCAGCAGTAAACTGGCCGCCACCGAAACAGAAGTGGTGAAGACAGAATTGAAAGCGAACTGCACTATAGGCACCCGTTCAAAGGCTTCGGCGTAGTTGTTCAGCGAGATATCTCCCACTGGCAAGAAAGCGCGCAAGGAAGCCGTATCTCGCAGCATCTGCAAATCCGGCTTGAGCGAGGACATCACCATAAACAGGATGGGAAAGATGAAGATAGTCGCGATCAATATCAGCAGGGCATAACGCAGACCGATGCTGAGATTGTGACGCGTTTCGAAGCTCATGGCATTCATGGCTAGCGCCGTTCGCGTGTTAGATAACGCTGCGTCATGGCGATGACGAAGACGATGACGAAGAGGATGACAGAGATGGCCGAGCCTTCGGCGATGTCTTGTTTCTCGAAGCCTCGCTGCACCGCCTGGTAGACGACGCTCTGCGTGGCATCCAGCGGGCCGCCGCGGGTCATCACATCTACTTGTACGAAGAGACCCATGGCCTGGATCGTAATGACGATGAGCACAAGCACGGCTGTATTGCGCAAGCCGGGCCAGGTTACATAGCGGAATTTCTGCCAGCCGCCGGCGCCATCCAAACTCGCGGCTTCATACAGGCTGGCCGGAATCGTCTGCAAACCGGCCAGCCAAATCACCATGTGAAAGCCCACCGCCTGCCAGACGGACATGGCGATAATGGCCGGCAAGGCGGAATAGGGATTGCCCAGCCAATCGACCGGTTGGAAGCTGCCAAAAGACAGGATGCCCAACAGGTTGTTGAGCAAACCGTTGTTGCCGTCATAGATGAAGCGCCAAAGCAGCGACACCACGACCATGGAGACCACGACAGGCGCGAAGTAAATGGCGCGGAATACGTTGATGAAGGGCAAGGCCTGGTTGAGCAGCAGCGCCAGCAGCAGCGCCAGGCCACCCTGCAGCGGCGCGATTACGCTGGCGAAAACAAGCGTATTGATCAAGGCGCGCAAGAAGACAACATCCGCGACCAAGATGACGGTGCGGTTGTCGCCCGATTGCCAGGACGTGAATTCGCGCAAGCCGTCGAGTTCGGGATAATTGGGGTTGTTGCGCGTGAAATTGCGCAGTCGCGGATAAACGATGCCACCGTCCTGGTAGACAATCGCGCCGCTGTCGTCCCGCTCCGGCTCCAGCGTAAAGGCGCGAACACTGAGCAGACGCTCGAAGTTGCGCAACCCCATCCACTCAGCCGGATTGGGCGAGATGAGTCGCTGATTGGTGAACGAGATGACAAAAGCCATCAAGAACGGAATTACCAGGAACACGATGAGGATCAGCAGCGCGGGTAATGCCATCAGCCAGCCGAAGAGCGCGTCATTCCGCTGATATAGCGGCGCGTCTTTCGGCAGCAGCAAGCGAACCCACAGGGGCGCTTTTTTTCTGGCTTCAGCTGCTGTCAACATGCGGCAGTATCAAGAAACCGGGTTAAGGTCAGCGAGGATTTCGGAATAAGGTCAAGAGAAAAGGCATTTCGGGCGGCGCGGCGCTGGTGCCAAGCCCTGCCCCCGGCGTCCGCCCGCCAAGTTTATGACGGGCAGCCGACGCGACAGGGGGCACAGCGCGAAAGACTTGCCACGAGTCGCTGGACTTGCCAAATTGCCCCGCGAAGGCCACCGCCACCCTTCCCCGGTGTGCTGGGGAAGGGTCGGGGATGGTGTAATGCTTTGGCAAAAGGCCAACTACATATCGCCGAAGCCGTAGCCGCCGTTGTCTTCAATGTCCTGTTCGATTTCGTCAACGGCTGCGTCCAGTGCATCTTGTACGTCTGCGCCGTCGGCGATATCAGCCAGGGCTTTTTTGAAGCTCAGCGACAAGTTGGCGTATCCCGGAGTAACGGGCCGGACCAGGGCTTGCGCCTGGCTCAATCCAAAGAAGACTTCCAGGGGACCGCCCTCATAGTAGAGGTCCGACTCAGCTGCCGCGCTGGCGGTCGCCGGAGCCAAGCCGCCAAAGTTGCTGAAATCGACCAGGTATTCATCCTGAATGGCGAATTCGATGAATGCGTTGGCGCCTTCAGGATGTTCGCTGGTGGACGAGATACCGAATTGCCAGGAAGCGGCGCCGATGGTGGAGCCGCTGCCAAAATCGGGCGCGGGCAGGAACAAAGCATCGTCGCCGAAGGCTTCCACAGCGGCGCGCGCCGCCCAGTTGCCGTTCCATTGCAGCGCATACTTGCCGTCAAGGAAGCCGGTATCACGGTCGGCGCCGTCTTGCGATGTACCGGGTACCAGGCCGCGCTCAAACAGGCTCTGCCACCATTCGCCAAAGGCGAGCCCGGCTTCGCCGTTCAGAACCCCCTCGGCGGTGAGGTAGGTCTCGCGGTCGATCATGTCGCCGCCGAAGCTTTGCAGGAAGGGCGAGAAGGCGTAGGTATACCACTCGCCCTTCCAAGCCATGCCGACATCAAACGCGTTTTCAAAGTCTCCGGTGGCTTGGAGGGTCTCCAGGACGGCGTCAAATTCTTCGCCGGTCCAGGGTTCTTCGAGCGTGGGGATGCGGATATCGTTCGCTTCGAGGACTGATCGGCGAGCGTAAATAGCGACCACAGCGTCCCACAAACCGACGGCATAGACTTCGCCGTTGTAGACGCCGACAGCGCCGGGCAGGAAACCGTCCAGCGCGCCTTCGGACAGGTTGAGCGGAGCCATGTAACCAGACCAAGCCCAGCCCGGCATTACAGGAGCGTCCACGTCAATGATGTCGGGCAAGTCTCCCGTCAGCGCCGCCGCGACGATGGAAGAATTGTAGGATTCCTGCGGGAACTCTTCGATGACGACCGACCAATCCGACTGCGACGCGTTGAAGTCGTCAATGACGTTCAACAAGACTGCGCGTTCTTCCGGGTTGCCAGCGCCGTGATACCACAGGCTGAGCTCGGTTTGCGCGCTTGCCAAAGGCGCCGCCGAAAGCAGCAGCGTGATTAGCAAGAGCATTACCAATATTCTCTTTGTTCTATTCATCTTGGTGCTCCTTACTTGTTAGAACTGTGATCGTATTCTCCTGCAAACAAGACATCCCAAGCCCGTGCCGCGAACGCATCAGATGCTCGCGCAAGCTTTGGGTGTCCCAAATGCAGAAGCGGGACACTAGTATAACCAGTCCCCCGCTTGCTTACAACAGTGTGGAATTGTTCACGAAACGCGCGGTTTAGCCGCCCAGCATTTCGTTCGTCTGATCGTGCACCGCTTGTACCGCGACTGCGGCGTCACGTTCCTCGCCGGTCCAGAGCAGGTCCATATTGGCGACCCACGCCGAAGAGCTCCATTCTTGGAATCTCGGATGGTAAGACGGGAAGATGGCGTCTCGCCCGCCAATGACGGAGAAGACATCATGATAGACATCGGCGTAAGGCGCTTCTGGCGGGGCGGCGCAATCGTGGAATTCCATCTGGCTGACCAAGGCGGCGCCCATGGTAGCGGTACGGCATAGGTGATCCGGGTTGGAGAGCGTGTAGCGAATCAGCTCGTAAGACAGATCCGGATGCGCAGCTGAAACCGGGATTGAGAATGCCGAACCGCCGGCGTTATTGAAGTGACCGGCGGAACCGCGCGGCGTCGGCACGACGGACCAGGCGAAGCTGTCGCCGATTAACTCCCACATGCGCGAGGCGGCGTCGTTGAGCGCGAAGTGCATGGCCGATTTGCCGTTGGCGAAGAAGAACTCACCACCGAAACCAGATGCCGCGACAGCGTCAGCAGTCGGATGCGCGCCATGCTCCCAGATCAGGTCAGCGACCCATTGAATCGCCGCGATCGATTCGGGCGAGTTCAATTCAGAGCCAGTGATGTCTTCGTTGAACAGCTCGCCGCCGAATGATTTGATAATCCAGTAAATGCCGCCGGCGCCAGCGCCAGGACTGGCCAAGTTGCTGACGCCATAAACGTCAGTTTCGCCATCGCCATCGGTATCCTGCGTGAGGGCGATCGCCAATTCCTGGAATTCTTCAAAGGTCGTGTTCTCGTCCGGCAAGTCTAAGCCAGCCGCTTCAAAGAGCTCGGTATTGACATAAACCCCGACGGTCGCGAAGTCGTAGGGAATGGCGTATTGGCTGCCCTGATAATTGAAGGCGTCGCGCATCGATTCGACGAACAAGTCCGGCCAACCAGGAATCGGGCAGGATTCGAGGTAACTATCGAGATTCAGCAGCCAGCCATTGGAGGCGAAGGTATCGTTGCGAGAGATATGCATCCAGGCCATATCAATTTCAGCGCCACCCGCCAACTGCGCCGGCAGCGTCGTCCAATAGTCGCCCCAAGCGACGCCCGTGTTTAGGACTTGCTCCACATTGGGATAGTATTCATTGAAGAATTCGTCGAAAGCCAGCAGGAACTTGTCAACCTCGCCGGGACCTTCCCAGCCGGTGATGGTGATGGCCGCGGCTGTGTCGGGGTCGACATTGCCGCAGGTCCAATCCGTCATATCTTGCGCCGACGAAATAAAGCCGAAGCTCAATAGCGCCAACACCGAAACGAGTAGAGCGAGCTTGCGAATCATGTGTTTGTCCTTTCACATTTGAATTATATGATTCCGACGCGAATGAGAATGATTGAAACTTAGCCGCCGCCTTTGATGCCAGTCGTGACGATGCCGCGGACGTAATATTTTTGTCCGACGACAAAGGCGATTAGCACGGGTACAACAACAAATGTCGAAGCCGCCATAATGAGATGCCAGGGTGTACGCATGGCGGATTGATTCTGGAAGGAGGCCAGCAGCAGCGGCAGCGTCTTCACCTTGGGTTTCGCCAGCACAATCAGGGGCCATTGATAGCTGTTCCAGGTGTTGACGAAGGTGAAAATGGCCAGCGTCGCCAGAGCGGGTTTGGTCAAAGGCAGGATGATCAGCCAGTAGGTGCGGAAGAAGCCGCAGCCGTCAATACGAGCGGCGTCCTCCAGTTCGCGCGGAATCGTCACCATAAATTGCCGCATCATGAAGGTGCCCCAGGGCGTGAACAGGAAGGGCACAATCACCGCCTGCAGCGTACTCACCCAGCCGAAAGCGCGCATCTGAATATACAGCGGTATCAGCAAGACGGTGAAGGGCACCATCATCAGCGAGATATAAAGCAGGAAAATCTTGTCCCGCCCCGGGTAGCGCAGCCGCGCGAATGAATAGCCGGCCAGGCTGGCGGTAACCACTTGACCCAATACGACCGCAGCCGCAACCAGCGCGCTATTGAGAAAGCCGATGTCGAAATGCGTCGCCGTCCAGGCTTCGGTGTAATTTTCGAAATGCCAGACTTCGGGGATGAACTCCGGCGGAAACTTGTAAATCCCGCGAAGGTCTTTGAAAGAATTGGCAACCATCCAGGCGAAGGGCATGATGAAAATAATGCCGACGATTGATAACACGACGTACACCAGCAGGTCCATCAGCAACTTGGTCTGCTTTTGCCCAAATAAGCTGTCTTTCACTTTGACTGCGTTAGCCATAAATGCTACCTGCCGCGCTCCAAGCTAGTCATCATCGCTTTCAAAGCCGATCACCCAGCGCCGCGCCAAGCGCCACTGCACAATCGTGATGATGAGTATGATGACAAAAACCACTGAGGCCAGCGCCGCGCCATAACCCATCTTGAAGAAGGTGAAGGCGTTCTGGAAAATGTAGAGCGTGAGCGGTGTCGTCGCATGCGCGGGGCCGCCCTGGGTCAAGACAAAAAATTGATCAAAACTCTGAAAAGCGCTGATCAGCGAGGTAACCACCACAAAGAACAGCGCCGGCGTCAGCATAGGCAGCGTGACGTAGCGCATGCGCTGCCAGCCGCTGGCGCCGTCAATGGAAGCCGCCTCGTAGTATTCCTCCGGGATGCCTTGCAAGCCCGCCAGCAGGATCAGCATCGCGAAGCCGATGCCCTGCCAGTTGCTCATGATGATGACGCTCGGCATCGCCCATTTGGTATCGTGAATCCACTTTGGTCCATCTATGCCGAACCAATCCAGCATATGGTTGATCATGCCGATTTCCGGCTGGTAAATCCAGCGCCAGATGGTCGCCGCCGCTACCGTCAAGGTGATCTGCGGCAGGAAGTATATGGTGCGGAAAAAAATGATGCCGCGCATCTTGCGATTGAGCGCCAGCGCCAGCCAAAAAGCGATAAAGATGCCGGTGGGCACGGCGACGAAAGTATAATAAAAGCTGTTGCCCAAGGACTTCCAGAAGAGCCGGTCATTCACCATCGTCTCGAAGTTTTCCAAACCGACAAAAGCCGGCGGCTTCGCCAGGCTCCAGTCGGTGAGCATGATGACAAAAGCGAAGCAAATCGGGAAGAGCAGGAAAATGATGAAACCAATAAAATTCGGCGCGAGGAAGAGATAACCGGCGATGGTCTCGCCGCGGCGCAAACCGGTGAAGGCGCGCTTAAAATCTTCAATACCGCCGCGCTTTTGCCGCGGGCTGGCGCCGGCTAGGTTAGCAGCCACGAAAATCCTCCGGCGCCACCATCGGGATTCTATCTGGCATAAACGTTTGGCATCGGGTCACAGAATGCTGGGACATAGATTCTACTTGTGTATCGACCTGCAATTATTCTGATGAGCGATTTCAGGAAACCGATTACTTGAATGATACTGTACTCTAACACGATGCAACGCAATTTGTCAAAACAGAGTTATCGCGGCCGCTATCTTCGCGTCACTTTTAGCAATGAATTTGGACTTAAGTCTTCAACTTCGCTGTATTGACCATCATTCCAGGTGATCGCCAGCCGCTCAAGCGCGGCGCCGGATGGGAAGCCAAAGTGCGCCTGGCTGCTATCGCCCGAGAGATAACCGCTGACCGCCGCAATATCTCGCTGGTAGACACCAGCCTCGGTGTAAAGCGTCAGTCGCGCGCCGATGCCCTGTGCGTTTCCGACGCCCCGCTGGCGCAGGTCCACCGCGATGCTGTCGCCGCCGCAGAGTTGATTTTCAAACAGCGCCGCCCGGCTGCCCAGATTGTTGACGACGATATCCAGATCGCCATCGTTGTCGAGGTCGGCCATCGTCATGCCGCGTCCGCTGGCTTCGTCATTGAGCGCCCAGCCCGGCATCGGCTCGAATCCGGCGCCAGCCCGGTTTCGATACACCTGATTTTCTTCGACCAGTTCGTTATTCGGCAGATGCGGGAACAGCTCCAGCGATATCATGCCGTTGACGACGTAGAGATCTTGAAAGCCGTCGCTGTCCAGGTCACCAAACTTGGCTGACCAGCTCCAGCCGGTGCCATCGAGCCGCGCGGCGCGCGCGATATTCCGCAAGCGCCCGTCATCAGCGAAATCATATAGCACATTTTCCATGATCTGCGGGTCGCCCTCGACATGCGGCAGCGCCATCATCATCTCCATCACGGGCCGCCATTGCGCCATCATCGCTTCGTCATCGGCGTAGGGTTTCATATCGACGGCGAAGAGCTCCGGCGCGCCATCGTTGTCCAAGTCAGCAGCGTCGTAGCTCATGGTGCTGTGCGGCATGACAGCAAGCGGTTCAGTTTCATGCCAGGCGCCGTCGCGGAAAGTGAAATACTTGTCCTCGACCGCAAAGTCGTTGCCGATGATGATCTCGTGTTCGCCGGCGCGGTTGACGCCGGTCCAGATCGCAAGCGTATTGGAACGGTCAGCGATGCGCGTCGCGCGGAATCGGTCGCCCAGGTTTTCATAATAAATCACGCCAGATTTCGGCGCCGTCTGCCCCAGAATCTTCTCGTTTTCCACATCGTAGGAGCCGGTGAGCAAGTCGAGGTCGCCATCGCGATCGGCGTCCAACCAGTTCATCGCGTAGCCGATATAGATGGCGCCGTTAAGCACTTCGCGTTGGAAATCCCGACCGCCCTGATTCCGCCAAAACAAGGGCGCGCTCGCCTGCTGCGTGAAGACGATATCGAGGCGGCCGTCGCCGTCGACATCAATGATGGCCGCAGCGCGCGCGGGCGCCGCCGTCGGCAGCGCCTGACGCTCAAAGCGCAGCCCGCCGCGATTCCACAAAATAGCGTTATCGCCGCCGAGATTCGCCATGACGATATCGAGCAAGCCGTCTTCGTCCAGATCGTTTACAGCGAGGCCCGCGCCGTTGCTGTCATAGAAGCCGACCGGCTGTTTAGTCGGCGTCGTCGTATGATTTAGCTCGCGCGTAATGAAGAGGCCCCTGCAGTTGGCGCGCGGATTCAGGGGTGTCGCTTCTACCGTGACCGGCGCGTGGATGCGCAGAGCAAATGCCGCCGGCGAGACGAGGGACAGCACAAGCAGAAGAAGCGTGGCGCGGCGCAAGCGCATGGCAGAGCCTCAAGCGCGACAATCAGGACCATGACGATACCATCAGGAAATCGGTCGCGCAATTGTCGGGCGGGCTGCTTATGAATGGTGAACATGGCGCGCGCTGAAACACAAAGGGCGACCGATGCGGGTCACCCTTTCCTTGCTGCTTGCATAGCTGATATGGCAATCGTTGGCGCTTAGCTCGCGCGTTCCGGCTCTGGCGGCGCCTTGCCCATAACGCCTCTGCCTTCGAGGAAACCGAGCATGCGCGCCTGCTCTGTTTCCAGATTCTGCAAGCCGCCATTGACATCCTGAAGACCCTTCTCATGCCTTTCAAGTTGCATGTCGATGCGATCAAAGCGCTCATCCGCTCGAGCTTGCCACTGTTCTATGCTCGCCATACGTTCTTCAATTCGGGTCATTCGGGCGTCGACCTGGACAAAGCGAGCGTCGATCTGGTCAAAGCGGTCATAAATGCGGTCAAACTGGCGGTTTAGCTGACGCGTAACATAGACGACGCCGGCTAAACCTAGACCAAGCACCGCGACAATGAAAGCCCCCACCTGCATCCAGTCCATACCAATCCGTGATTCCTATTCCGTCACTGTTGCCTTGTCAATACTAACCCGTTCGATACGCAGAGACAAGTGGCATGCCGCTCGCTTAACCGATCTACGATTCCGCTTCAGCCTCCGGCTCGGGCGGATTCTCCAGGTCAGCCAGCGTGGGCATATTCGCCTTCTTGCCGTGGACGCCAGTGGCGCCATCGGGGCGGGTGCCGCGGCTATCCAGGCTTTGCATATTGCCGTCGGCATCGTATGTCCGCACTTCGAAGCGATATTCACCCTCTTGGAAGCGCCAGTCATAACGCCAGATGGCCCAGGTCAATTCGGATAGCGGCTGCCGTAATTGCGCCTCTTCCCAATCCCCGCCGTTGACGCTGATTTCGACCTTGGAGATCATCTTGGCGCCGGCGTAAGCAATGCCGCCTACGGGAACGACATAACCGCCGTTGTCCTTGAGGATCGAATCGGTGGACACCGCATCGACAACCGAGGTGGTATTGACGATCGCTTCTTTGCTCCAGCCGCGCCGCACCCAATAACCCTCAGCCCAGGCGTCGACAAATTCGATGCTCTTGATCCATTTCGGTTGTTTCATGCCGTAGCGGTCGGGGATGTAGATGCGCAAGGGGAAACCGTGCTTCTGCTTTAGCGGCTGATCATCCCATTCATAGGCAAACATAACGCGCTCTTCCGCTTCGACAACATCAAGCATGACATACTCGTCAAAGTTGTCGGCGCCGGTGATCTTCATCGCCACTGCGTCAGCCTGTGGCTTGACGAACTCGAGGAAGTCGCTCATGCGGAAGCCGGACCATTTCGTCGTGCTGATCAGCGTGCCGCCGATGCGATTGCTGATGCAAGACAGCGTGATGAAGCGATCGATGCGGTCAAACTTGTCGTATAGATCTTCCAGCGAAAGGCTGACCGGATTATCGACCAAGCCAGTAACCTCAAGCCGCCATTCCTCCGCGTCAATGACCGGCGGGCGCGAGCTGATGTCGATGCGATAGTGGTCATCCAGCGGCGTATACTCGGGGCGGGTGCCGGGCGCCGATTCCAGCGTGTCCGCCGCATTCGGCAAGACATTGCCCGCGCCATCGGTGGCGGCGCCGGCCGGAATTTCGGAGACGACCCCGCCCTCGCCCGGCCGCCCGCCGACGAGCGCGCCCAAGCCAGCGCCGATGACCGTAAGCACGGCGCTGGCGCCACCGACGCGCACCATGAATTGACGCCGATTGAGCGGTTCGACCGTGACGGTCTCGCCCGTTTCTTCGTCCGTCTTCGTCTTGCCTTCGCTATGCGCCAGATCGTTGTAAATCCAATTGGCTGCCATCCCCCAAAGCGCGAATGTCAGCACAACCCAGATGATTTGCGCTGGAACCGGGGCGGTCGCCGTCAGGTTCACTTGCGAAGAAATCAGCATCATCACCGCGCCGAAAGCCAAGCCCAGAATCAGCCCGGGGACCAAATTGCGCGCGCGCGTCTTGCTGCGATTCATCAGCCCGTAAACGATGGCTATGGCGACCGCGCCCAAAGCGAGGAAGCCAGCCAAGCCCATCAACTGCTCGGCAGTCTTGGCCGCGGCCGAGGTCTCGCCCATGTTGAAGGCGATGATCATCTCCACCATCATATCGATGCCGAAGGTCAGCAGCGCGCCAGGCAGGAGCCGCGAAACGTAGTCAAAGACATCGAAAGGAATGAATGGCAAGCCCGCGACTTGGTCAGCCAGGAAGAGCAGCGCCGTCAGCGTCATGGTCAGCAATCCGCCGACCAGCGCGCCGAGCAACAGTGAAGGTTTCCGTAGGTTTTCCATGATAATTAACGATCTCCGTCAAAATCTGATGCCCACATTATATATGAGGATTCGCTTCATTTCTATTTCCGCCAGATTACGGATTTGGCGAATTTATGCGAATAGCCGCCAAAATGCCTTAAACTCCGCGTCGGCGGGCAGTGTCTGCGCGCCCCTTCGCGCCATAGCGGCGAAAAAATAATTTCTGCGATTGTCCCAGCCAAAGATCAGCGGCGCTTGCGTTTCAGTCAAACCGCGCTTATACTCTCTGCCTAAGCGTGTCCATGGCTATTGGTAAATTGACGTGGCGGAAAACGACCCGGTTTTAGAACAGCGCGTCGAAGCATTGGAGCAATTCTCGCAGGCTCGGGTGGTCGAGCAGGTCGGTGACCTGACGAAGCGCGTCACCAGCTTGGAAACCGCGCGGGAGACGGAAAGCCCTTTCCTGGCGACCAAGGAAGATATTGCGCGCCTGGAGGGGCTGCATGCCGCCACGCAAAAGCAAATTGCCGCCCAAAGCGAACTGTTCAACACGCGGCTTGCCGCTCAATCCGCACAGTTCAACACGCGGCTGGACGCCCAAAGCGAGCAGTTTAACAAAGACCTCCAAGCCCAATCCGAGCAGTTAAACGCGCGGCTGGACGCCCAAAGCGAACAGTTTAACAAAGACCTTCAAGCCCAATCCGAGCAGTTAAACGCGCGGCTGGACGCCCAAAGCGAGCAGTTTAACAAAGACCTTCAAGCCCAAAGCGAACTGTTCAACACGCGGCTGGATGCCCAATCCGAACAATTCAGCAAAGACCTCCAAGCCCAGTCGAT
>JAPPFH010000111.1 GCA_028875185.1 Chloroflexota bacterium
GGGGCAGAAAATCAGGCGATTTTCGCTAATACCAATCAAGCCTTGTAGGGGCGACATACCATGTCGCCCGCCGATCGCTGCCGATGTGTTCGGGCGATTTACCATATAGCCCCGCCAGCATCTACGCCCAGGCGTCAAATAAGCCAAGCGAGCAGAGGATGCGCGGTTCTTGCTCCGCATCACCCTCCTGCCTGCGGCTCAATCGGTCGTCCCGCCACAAGCCGACTGCCAGCTCCGCCAGGTCTTCATCGGAAATATCGGCGCGCAGCTGGCGGTTCAGGCGGTCGCGCGCCGAATCTAGCAAGGGATGGCGATAGACGTCATCCAGCGCCCGTTCGAGATCCTCCGGCAGGAAGAGCGGTTCATGCAGTCGCAAATAATCGAGGCGGCGCTTGAGGGCTTCATAAGCGCGGCGGCGCGTGCTGTTCGGTCGGCCCAACTGGCCGCCGGTCAGGGCGATATAATCCTCTTCCTGCGTCTTTCGCGCCCCCTTGAGCGCCAGATCGTGATGCCCCGGATGGAGCGCCTGCCGCGGCGTATCGGGATCGCATTTGGCCGCTCGCAGGATCGCCAGCTGCGATTCGGTGACGACCCGCTCTTCCTGGTCCAGCCAAACCAGGGCATCGGTGTCATTGGCCGATTTGACATAGGTGATGACGCCTTGCGGCCGTTCGGCCGAGCCCAAATAGTGGCGCGATGAATAGACGCCGTCGGTTTCTCTCAGCGCCTCGATCTTATGGCGCAGCGCCGGGTTGTCTTTGGTGGCGTTCGCCCACTCCTGATAGGCGTATGACGACAGGTCCACTTCGCTATCGGCTTCCAGATCGAGGATGCCGGACTTCTCGGTGTACAGATCCCGCAGCTGCCGCGCGTGTTTGTCGTCTTCAAAGAATTGCTCATCGGAACCAACGACTTCGCCGTTCTCTTCCAGCCTTTGCCGCACCCGCGAGCGCAGGCGGATGATCTCTTCGACCCCCTGCGCCGGCATGAAGGAGTAACAGCGAATCTCCTCCGCCTGCTGCCCGATGCGGTCGACCCGGCCGGCTCGCTGCGACAGACGGATGATCGCCCAGGGCAAGTCGTAATTGATGACGATGGCGCTGTCCTGGAGGTTCTGCCCTTCACTGAGGACATCCGTTGATAGCAGGACGCGGATTTCATTCGCTGGTTTTTGGCGCAGTTCGTTGCTGACCGGGCTGAAGCGATGCGCCAAGGCGGTCGGATTGTCGTGTTGGCCGGTGGCCGCCTCTAGTTCACCAATGCCCAGATGGGTCAATTCATCCTGCAGGTAGCGGATGGTGTCGGCAAACTGGGAAAAGACCAGCAGCTTTTCCCCCGCATGATCCGCGCTGATGAGCTCGCGCAGAGCGGTCAGCTTGGTATCTTCGGCGACATTCCACTCGCCACAGAGCTGAATAACGGCGCTCAAGCGGTCGATGTCTTCTTGCAGTTCCCTGCCCAAGCTGTCCGTGAACAAGGACGCGCGCAGCCATTTGAAGCGCCGTTTATAGCGACCGCTGAACAAGTCGTAGGCCGCGCGAGCGCGCTGGACATAGTTCTCGGCCAGGTCGTTCGCGTCGGCGACATCATCCGCATTCCCCTCATCGTCCAAATGAAGGGCGACAAAAAGGGAATCGCTGTCTTCATCCTGGGTATCGGGATCGAGGATATGAGCGTCCAGCGAGCCGATAGGCAGGTCCAGATCGTTCTCAATCGCATGCAGAAAGACGTAATTGCGCGTGATATGGCGGTCGACCGATAGCAGAAAGGACGCCCCGCTGCTCTCCAGCCGCTTGAACAGGTTCGTGCGGCAGAAACCCATCAGGCGCTTGCCGGCGCGGGACAGGTTCTCGATTTGCCGCTTTTCGCCCGCTGTCGCCTTATCCGCTTCCCTGTCGTCGACATATTGCCCCAAGCCGTAGCGCGGCAGGCTCAGGTCGTTCACCAGCTCAACCACTTGATCGGAATACAGCCGTTGGTACTGCGGGCTCGCCGCCAGCGGGACCGTTTTGGGGACGCGGCGGGGGAAATAGAAGCGCTCGCCACTGTCGAGTTCCATGAAGCGGCGCCCGGATAGCGACTCGGTTTCGGCGTAATGGTTCTCGATAAAGCTGCGGGTGCGGCGGACTAGATAGAGGCGCATCAGGTCGCGCCAGTCATCGGCGCGCTCACTTTTCTCAAAGGCGACGATAGAACGCGGATGGGCTTGAAACTGCTGCTGGAACTGGGCTTCGCCGACCGTTTTCAGGTATTGCTCCGGTCGAATGCCCAGCACATCATCTTCACTGATAAACAGCCGCAGCTGAGCGGACAGATCCAGGTAGCTCTTATTGTAAGGTGTGGCCGACAGCAAAATGCAGCGGCTCTCGTTGGCGCTGATGTAATCATGGACCGCTCGGTAGCGCTGGGTGTCGCGATTGCGCAGGTTGTGGCTTTCATCGATGATGACGATGCGGTAGCGGCGCAAGTCAGGCAATTCTTTGGTCACCATGCTTAGGGAGACAACTTTCGCCATCAGGCGATAATCATCGACATATTTCCGCCACATCCGCACCAGGTTCGGCGGGCAGATAATGAGGCTGTCCCATGATTGATCGTCCTGGAAAATCTTCGCCAGCGCGGTGGCCATCAGGGTTTTGCCCAGCCCCACTACATCACCGAGCAATACGCCGTCACGGGTATTGAGATGACGAGCGGCGATGCGGACGGCGGCCGCCTGATAATCCAGCAGCTTGTCGAATTCCGGCGGCAGCTTGAATTGGTTGAGCCCGGCGCGCGCTTCTTGCGCCAGGTGATAAGCGATCTTGAGATATAGCTCGTAGGGCGTGAGCATGTCTTCTCTCGCCCAGCTTGCGTTGATGACTTCAATCAGATCTTCGGTGATATCCAGGCACCAGCGATCGTCCCAGCGTTCATCGAACCACGCTTGCAGCTTTTGGCAGGCGTCGACATCACTAACTTCGGTGTTGAGCTCGCCTTGCTTCGACAAGCCAGCCAGCGTCAGGTTGCTGCTGCCCAGATAACCGACCGTTGGCGTGACCGTATCGCGGCGATGTATCAGATAGAGCTTGGCATGGAGCGGGTAGCGCAAGAACAGCTTCACCGCCACTTTGCCAGCGCGCAGCTGGCGGACTAGGTCACGAAGCGCGCGCTCATCCTCGTTGCTCGGCGCGCCAAAGGCTAGTTGACGGCGGAAATCCTCGACGATCTGGCGTTTGCGCCGCAAAACCTGCTGCTGATCGACCGGCTTGCGCGCTCTTAGGCTGAGGTATTCGCGCAATTCGTCGCCAGGCGTCGTATTCATGCCGATGAGAACACGGCAGCAGCCTTCTTCGCCGGCTGAAAGCTGGTCTATGTCCGCCTGCACAAGTCGCCAGCCACGCAGATTGAAATAACCAACGCAGAAATCCGCACGGTCGGCGGATTGCATGGTGTCATGCAGCGCGGTGAGTAGCTTATCCGATATATTGTCAAAGATTCTTGGCACAGCGCGTCCTTTGCCGGTAGCGGGGTAGGCAATCTGTTAAGGAAGTATCATTCATTTTAGGCGATGATTAAGTGATAGCCAAAAAGCGCTTGACTCTCGTTGAGTAGTTGTTTAGTATCAGAGTGAAGTGGTGAGGGTCTCGGTGGAATATGTCCGGGTTTT
>JAPPFH010000143.1 GCA_028875185.1 Chloroflexota bacterium
GCGGCAGTCCATGCGGTATTCGGTGAAGACAGCGCATGACAGCTCCCATCCGCGTCACCGTCTGGAACGAATTCTGGCACGAGAATCCCATCCATTGGGATTATGTGCAGAAATCCTGGATGAGCCACGGCTACAGCCAGGAAAGCGCGATCGAAGAAACCGTAGGCGTCCGCGAGATCTATCCAGACGGCATCCACGAAGCCATCGCCACGCCCTTAAGAGCGCGGGGCTTCTCCGTGCGCGCAGCGACGCTCGATGAGCCGGAGCATGGACTGAGCGAAGCAGTGTTGGATCAGACAGATGTGATGATTTGGTGGGGACATATCGCCCACGACAAGTTTGACGATGCCGTCGCCGAGAATGTTTACCAGCGCGTCGTGGACGGCGGGATGGGATTCATCGCGCTGCATTGGGGCGCCGGATCTAAGGTCTTCAAGAAGCTGATGGGGACGACCTGCACTCTTACGCCTCTGGTGGGTGGCGCGCCGGAAAAGCTCTGGGTGATTGAGCCGGCGCATCCAATTGCCCGCGGCTTGGAGACTTCTTTCGTCGTGCCGCAGACGGAAATCTATTGCGAGCCCTTTGATATTCCCGCGCCGGATACGATCGTCTTCATCAGTTCCTGGAATGGCGGCGAGGTCTGTCGCAGCGGCTGTTGTTTTCAGCGCGGACGAGGCAGAGTCTTTTTCTTCCGGCCCGGGCACGAATCCTACCCAATCTATTATCAAAGCGAAATCCAGCAGGTCATCGCCAATGCTGTGCGTTGGGCGGCGGGGTTGTGACCGCCCCGGGCATGATCCTGCCGCTCGTTTCGCTGGACGAGAGGCCCGCGGCCTGCGATCTGGCGTTGAATATTCCGGGGCAAGTCCTAAAGGTCGAAATACGTTTTTGAGTTTACGCCTAAACATGACAGAGGAATCTTATGGTTAGCGCAGCTGTATCTACGGTTACTTTGATGAAGGCGTTGGGTAATCCGCTGTATGAACTGGACGCTACAAGCGGGCGGCAAAAAGGCGCTCCGGTCGAGCCGGCTTCGATTGACCTGCTTGATGTGCCGGCCGCGGCCTCCGCTCACGGATTCCACAGCTTTGATCTCAGCGTCTATCACCTGCCAAGCATTGAGCGCGGCTACCTGGCTGACTTGCGTTCCGCCTTTGCTGATGCGGGCGTGGAACTGTTTCAGCTTCTGATTGACACAGGCGATGTGGACAGTGCGGATCGTGCAGAACGAGAAGCGGGCATCGCCCACATAAAGCGGTGGATGGAGATCGCGGTCGAGTTGGGCGCGACCGGCGTGCGCTACGTCCCGGGCGATGGCGAGCCGACACCGGAGACGATTCGCGCCAGTGGCGAAGCCTTCCGCGAGCTTTTCGATTTTGCCGAGGGTCTTGGGCTGAAGCCCGCGACCGAAAACTACCGGCGCTTCAACATGCGGTCGGGCGATCTGCTTGGCGTTCTAGAACACGCCGGTCGTGACTACGGCGTGATTGCCGACTTCGGCAACGCCCGCGGGCCAGATAAATACGCGACCCTTGAAGCAATCATGCCACGCGCAACCTCGATCCACGCCTGGGCGGAGGTCGACGACAAGGGAGACCTGATTAGCGAGGACTTTCAGCGCTGCTTGATGATTGCTCGCGACAAGGGCTTTGACGGTCCCATCATGCTGCAAAGTGGCTATCCGGTGGAAGTCTTCCAGCGCGCGCGCGAAGTCTGGACGCGGGTTGACGAAATGCGCGACGAGGTGCGCGCCGTGTTTGGCGGCGCCCGAGAAGATGGAGCATAGTTCATGTCATCACCCATTAGAGTGACCGTATGGAATGAATACTGGCACGAGAATCCGCAGCGCCACGCCGATGTGAAGGCGCGCCTGGCGAACTATGGGTTCAGCGGTGAACGGCTGGAGAACGCAACCGAAGGCGTTCACAAAGTGTATCCCAATGGCATGCACACGGTCATCGCCGAGCGCCTGCGGGGGCAAGGGTTTGCCGTGCGCACGGCGACGCAGGATGAGCCAGAGCATGGCTTGACCGAAGATGTGCTGGACCAGACCGATGTCTTGACCTGGTGGGGCCACGCCGCTCACGACCAGGTCAGCGATGATATCGTCGAGCGCGTGCATGAGCGTGTAAACATGGGCGGCATGGGGCTGATCGCGCTGCATTCAGCGCATTATTCGAAGATCTTCAAGAAATTGATGGGCACGTCCTGCATGTTGAAGACGCGCGAGGCGGATGAGAAGGAGCGTATATGGGTGATTGAGCAAGGGCATCCCATCGCTCGCGGCTTGCCCGAATACTGGGAAATACCGCAGACCGAGATGTACGGCGAGCCTTTCGATGTGCCCGCGCCGGACACGCTGGTCTTCGTCAGTTGGTTCCAGGGCGGCGAGATCTTCCGCAGCGGCTGCTGTTATCATCGCGGACGCGGCAAAGTCTTTTACTTCCGGCCGGGCCACGAAACCCTGCCTATCTATTATCAACCCGAGGTGCTGCAGGTGATCGCCAACGCGGCGCGCTGGGCGGCGCCGTCCGGCGGTCCCGAGCTGATCTTCGGCGATCATCCGCCGCTTGAGAAACTGGATTGACGCAAGTTTAGTCATTCAACACAAGGATTCCCATTTCATGAAGCTTTTGACCTACGACACCGGAACCGGTCCGCGCTGCGGTGTTCTGCAAGACAATCAGGTAGTCGATGTGTCCGCGCTGCTAGGCGTCGACCAAACACTGATTGACCTTCGCGCCTTGCTGGAGTTGGGCGATTCGCCGATTGACCGTGTGCGCGACGCCGTGGCTGGCGGCGTCGCCGCGCCGGGCGTGCCTCTGAACATGGTTCGGCTGCGCGCGCCCGTGCTGCAGCCGCCAACCGTGCGCGACTTCTTCAGTTTTGAGGGGCACGCCAGCGGCCAGGGCACGCGGACGCTGCACGAAGCTTGGTATCGCTTGCCCGTATTTTACTTCTCCAATACGCTGCGCATTTTCGGGCCCGAGGACGAAGTACCGTTCCCATCGGCGACAAATCGACTGGATTATGAATTGGAGCTGGGCTGCGTCATCGGACGCGGCGGGAGCGATATTGCGGCTGCCGACGGTCTGGACTATATCGCCGGCTTCTGCATCTTCAACGACTTTAGCGCCCGCGATTTGCAGTTTGATGAAATGGCGGTAGGGCTAGGCCCCGCCAAAGGCAAGGACGCCACCACCAGCATCGGTCCCTGGCTGGTGACGACTGATGAAATGGCGCCGTATCTTCGCGATGGCAAGCTGCGAGTTAAATGTACCGTGCGGGTAAACGGTGATGTCTGGCTGGATGGGGGCGATGGCGGCGCGGCGTATTTCAGCTGGGGCGATTTTGTCGAGCGCGCATCCAAAGACAGCCGCATCGCGCCAGGAGATGTGCTGGGCAGCGGCACCGTTTCTGGTGGCTCCATCCCAGAGGCGATCGCGCGCGATGTCCAAGGCGCCCGCTATCTGCAGCCCGGCGATGTCATCGAACTGGAGGTCGAGGGCATAGGCGTTTTGCGCAATACGCTCGGGCCCCAAAAGAACGTCGATCCCGCGTATCGATTCAAGCCTAAGGCCTAGCGCAATATGGAAGTGGTGAATATTGCGGATATGAGCTACCCAGTTTGACAACAATGTAGGGGC
>JAPPFH010000034.1 GCA_028875185.1 Chloroflexota bacterium
GGACCCAAGCCGATGAAGCTGAGGGCGGCGAACGCGATAACGGCGGTGCCGATATCGAGGGTGGCGAGGATGACGGCCGGGGCAATGCAATTGGGCACAATGGTGCGGAAGAGGATATAAAGGCCGCCGGCGCCAGCGCTGTGCGCCGCCTCGACATATTCTTGCACTTTGACCTCCAGAACCAGCCCGCGCAAGATGCGGGCATAGCGGGGCCACCAGACGACAGACAGTGCAATCACTGCGTTTCTGATATCGGGACCCAGCGCGGCCGTGACCGCCATCGCCAGGATGATGAAGGGAAAAGCCATGAAGAGCTCGGTCAGGCGCATGAGCCCTTCGTCGATCAAATGGCCCGCATACCCGGCGACCGCGCCGATGATGACGCCAATCGTGCTGCCAATGATGATGACCGCCAAGCCAGCGGGAATCGTGATGCGCGAACCCCAGAGCACACGGCTGAAAATATCGCGCCCCAGTTCGTCCGAACCCATGAAGAATTTCTCGCCGGGCGGCTGAAGGCGGTTGACCAGGTCCTGCTTCAGGGGCTCGAAGGGGGCGATTGCCGGCGCGATGAAAGCGATCACGATCCAGGCCGCGGCGATGATCAGCCCGAGCGCCACCAGCGGGTTGCGGCGCAGGTGATAGAGCGCCAGCGCCCAGCGGTTAGGCGACTCGAAGTCGTGGGTCGAGGAAGAAATAGAGGATATCGACGACAAAATTGACTCCGACATAAATGAAAGCGAAGAGCAGGCTGACGCCCATAATCGCCGGGAAGTCTTGCGACGTGCTGGCGCGGAACATATAAAAGCCGATGCCAGGATAAGCGAAGATCGACTCAATCAGAATCGACCCCACCAGCAAATTGCCATAAGACAAGCCGATGACGGTGACGACTGGAATCAGCGAGTTGCGCATGCCGTGGAAGCCGATGACATAGCGTTCGCGCAAGCCTTTGGCGCGGGCGGTGCGCATATAATCCTGGTTCAGGACTTCGAGCAAGGACGAACGGGTGATGCGCGAGATGATGCCGCTGATATAAAGGGCTAGGGTGGACGAGGGCAGAACGAGATGGTCGAAGGCGTTTTTGAAGGTCTTGAGATCGCCGGCGAGTAGGGCGTCGATGGTGAACAAGCCGGTGATGGTTGGGGGCGGGCGCATGATGATATCCAGCCGGCCCGGACCCTCAGCGATTTCCAACTGTACATAGAAGGCATTCAAGAAGATGAGCGCGATCAGGAAGACTGGAAAACTCACGCCGATGAGAGCGATGACCCGAGCGACATAATCCGCCCAGGTATCTTTCCATATCGCTGAGACCAAGCCCAGCCCAACGCCGAGCGCGATGCCGAAGATGATGCCGAGGGTGGCCAGCTCAATAGTGGCGGGCAGGCGCCGGCTGATATCTTCGCCGACGGGTTTGCGCGTCTTGATCGACGTGCCCAAATCGCCCTGCAGCAGGTTGCCGAGGTAGGTCAGATACTGCTCGTGCAGCGGTTTGTCCAAACCCCACTTCTTGCGGAAAGCGGCAATGGTGTCTTCGTCATTAAGCGCGTTGGGCGGCAGGTTGGCGATGGTGGGGTCGGCGGGAATCAGGTTGGCGATGAGAAACGCCATCATCGTGATGCCTAGGAGAAGCGGCATCACGAGGAGGACGCGTCGTGTGAAGTATTGCAGGAAGTTCATGCGGTCAATTCGACCTATTCATCTTGAAGCGCTTCAAGTTTACCACAGCCCGCACGGCGATAGAAAATCCAGGCCGCGCCGGGGGTGGCGGCGATGCGGGAAAATAACTGAAAAGGGGCGAGCCACCGGCTCGCCCCCCGCAGAATGCTCGCGTTCGAATGCAGCGCGCTTACATTTCCGCCCGGCTAAGGAGCGAAACATCAAGCGTCCAGTGCGGATGGAAGATAAAGCCCTGCAAGTCGGCCAGGTAAGCGGAAGGCTGTTCCGGCACGACAAAGGGCGCGAAGGGGCCCTGCTGCTGATTAAACTCTTGAAGCGCTGTATAGACTTCCATGCGCTCAGCCGGATCGCTGGCGGTCCTCGCCCGGCCGATCAATTCCTGAATTTCTTCCGGCACATCTTCCAGCTGCCAGTTGTTGCGCTCGGTCGCGACCTTGCCGCCCGGCAGGAAGCTGGTGAAGTCGATCGGATCAAGGATGTCGGGACCCCAGAGCCAATAGCCGACGCTGTGTTCGCCGCTGCGATATTTCGCCAGCTCGACTTGCATCTCGCCCGGGGAGAGCGTGACAGTGATTCCGGCCTCAGCCAGATCGGCTTGGATCTTCTGGGCATTGGTGTTGAAGCTGACGCCGCCCAGCGCCCAGTCCGGGTATTCCAGGGTCATTTCCAAGCCATCTGCGTAGCCGGCTTCCGCCAGCAATTCGCGGGCTCTATCCAGGTCGCGGTTGAAGGCGCGGTCTTCGCCAAAGGCGGTAAACAAGCCGACCCACATATTGCTGCCCGGCGTCACGCCGCCCCAGAGCGTCTTGTAGCCTTCGTAGTCCAAGGCATAACGCACGGCTAGCTGAACGGTGGGATTGGCGAAGGGGCCGCTCTTTTCTTCATCCGTGTTCATGATGATGAAGTGCGTCCAATTGCTAAGCCCGCGATAAATCTCGATGCTCTCGTTGCCGACCAGCGAGGCGACATTGTCGCTGGAGAGATCCAGCGCGATATCAATTTCGCCAGCTTCCAGCGCGGCTTTCTGCGTCGCCGCTTCCGGCATGTTGATGATGATCACGCGGTCGAAGTAGGGCTGCTCGCCCCAGTAGTTTTCGTTGCGGACCAGCTCGGTACGGGCTTGCGGTTCCCAAAGCGCCAGCATATAGGGACCGGAGCCGGCCGAAGTGCCGTCGAGGTAGGCGCCGGCCGCATCGGTCTCGGCCGCGTCCATCGCGTCGGTGCCGCCGTAGGCGCGCACGACATCCGCGTTGGTGACGCTGAAGACCGCGCTGGTGATCTCCGACAAGAACGAAGGCCGCGGCTCAACCACGGTGATGGCGACGGTGTCGTCGTCTATCGCTTCCAGCGAGTCAATCGGGTCAGCCAGGAAGGATGGGTTGCCATCGCGATACTTCAGACGGTTGAAGGAGAAGACGACATCGTCAGCCGTCACATCATCGCCATTGGCGAAAACGGCGTCTGGATTGATCGAGAAGGTATAGGTCAGCCCGTCTTCACTGATTTCCCAGCTATCGGCCAGCCGGGGCAGAATCTCGCTGGCGTCCGCGTCCGGGAAGGTGACAAGTTGGTCATAGACGACATGATTGATCATATGTCCCGTGCCGGTGAAGCCGTTGGCCGGGTCTAGGGAATCGGTGGATTCGGCATGGCCGATCACCAGCACTTTTTCATCCTGCGCGATGCCGGCGACAGCGCCGAGCAATAGCGCCAGCAGCGTGACAAGCGCCAGCAAAAACTTAAAGCGGTTCATTTTCATTGCTCCTTCAGAACATTGGGAACGATTAGCGTTTCAGCAAAGGGAGTATAACGAATCGCGGGCGTGGGCGCAATCAAGGGAAAAAGAGGGGAGTGGTGAATGTGTTGATAAATCCCTCGTTTCCCCCACCCTAAATCTTGTTCCCCCTCGGTCCCCCGCCTCACGG
>JAPPFH010000158.1 GCA_028875185.1 Chloroflexota bacterium
GTAGGGGCGAGCCGACGGCTCGCCCGTACACACGAGGTCTATGTGAATCTGTCGATGTCCGCCAAATGCAAATCTGTAGGGGCGAGCCTTGGCTCGCCCGCTGAACGATAAGGCAGGGCCGGGGTAGAATTATTTCATGGCTGAGGACCAGACTCAAATCGCCATCTCGGCGCAGGGCATCAACAAAGTCTTCAATCCGGGCATGGATGAAGAAGTGATCGCTTTGCAAGATATCAACCTGGAAATCGAGGCGGGCGAGTTCATTTCCTTAATCGGGCCATCGGGCTGTGGCAAATCCACCTTGATGCGGCTGGTCGGCGATCTCATTCAACCGACCGCGGGCGAACTGCTGGTCAATGGTAAATCGCCCGACCGCGCGCGCCTGGATCGCGATTACGGCATGGTCTTTCAAGCGGCGACGCTCTACGAATGGCGAAGCGTGACCAAAAACGTGCAACTGCCGCTTGAGGTCATGGGTTATCCCAAGCCGGAGCGGCAGCAGCGCGCCAGCGCCATGCTGGAAATGGTGGAGCTAGGCGCCTTCGCCAACCACTACCCTTGGCAGCTCTCCGGCGGGATGCAGCAGCGCGTGTCGATAGCGCGGGCGCTGGCATTTGATCCCTCGGTGCTGCTGATGGACGAGCCTTTCGGCGCGCTCGATGAATTCACCCGCGAACGCATGAACCTCGAACTGCTGAAGATTTGGCGGCAAACCGGCAAGACGATTATCTTCGTCACGCATAGCATCGCCGAAGCGGTCTTCCTGTCGAATCGGATCGTGGTGATGTCGCCGCGACCCGGGCGCATTACCGAAATCGTCGGCAATACCCTGCCATACCCGCGCGATTTCAACACGCGCAATGATCCGGCTTATCATGATCTCGTCGCCAAAGTGCGCGACTTGCTGCGCGATGCCCATGGAGTGGCGTGATGGCATTGGCTGACGCGCGGACAAGCGCAACCCGGGCGGCGAGCGTCCGCCGCCGGCTCGCCTATTATTTCCCGACTATCGCAATCGCCGTCGGTGTCATTCTGCTCTGGGAGCTTATCGTCCTCATCTTCAATATTCAGCAATTCCTCTTGCCGAAACCGTCAGCCATCTTCGCCGAATTCATGCTGCAAGTCGATTTGTGGCTGGCGCCCGGCGAACGCTCTATCCTCTTTGAATCAAGCGGCGCGACATTCTGGGAGGCTTTTGGCGGATTTATCATCGGCTGCGGTGGCGGCATCCTGGTGGCGCTGATCACCTCGCGCTGGACCATCATCAGCGAAGCCACCATGCCCTTCGCCATCGCCGCCAATTCGGTGCCGATCATCGCCTTCGCGCCAATCATGAACAACTGGTTTGGCATTACCAACCCGGCTTCAAAAATGGCGATTGTGGCGATCATCGTCTTCTTCCCCACCATGATCAATACCGTGCGCGGCTTGACGCTGGTGGATGCCGTGCAGTTGGAGTTGATGCGCTCTTACGCGGCGACGCCGGCGCGCGTCATGTTCAGCCTGCGCATCCCCAACGCCCTGCCTTATATCTTCAGCGCCTTGCGCGTCGCCAGCGCGCTCAGCCTGATCGGCGCGGTGGTGGCGGAATTTTTCGGCGGACCGCGCGCGACCCTCGGCGTCTACATCACGCAGGAAGCGGGCGCCTTCGATTTCGCCAAAGCCTGGACCGCCATTCTGATGGCGTCGATCATCGGCATTGCCTTTTATCTGGTGGTGTTGCTTGCGGAAAGGCGGCTGATGCCCTGGCACGTCTCGTTTCGGGAGGCGGGTTGAGAATGCGCCCCGAGATTTGGGTTCGATCAGCCGCCAGGGAGTCGTTGAACAATATCAATCAAGAGTTGTCGGATTTCAGCTATATCGGCTTGGTTTGTATTGTGCAGGTGGATAATGAGCCCGCCCAAAGTCGTCAAAATTGCGATAAACATTATCATTAGCGCGCGATGCAATTCCGCCTTGGTCGCGGCATGTCTGGAGCGCTCTTCCAACGTGGCGATGCGCTCGTTGGATGCGCCGGCATCTCCCGCCGCGAGGGCGCTGTCATTGGCGTTCACTGCTTCCATGTGTGTTCTCTTGAAGTTGCCGTCCAACAATAAGATGATAACAGGATAGCGCTTATTTCACAAGAATCCCGCGGGCCTGGAAATAGAGTACGGGGATTTTCGCCTGCCCCAGCGAGACGTCCAGCAAAGCCTGGACCGCCATTCTGATGGCGTCGATCATCGGCATTTCCTTTTATCTGGTGGTGTTGCTTGCGGAACGGCGGCTGATGCCTTGGCATGTTTCGCTGCGCGGGGCGGACTGAACCCGCCTCTCGACGTGATTTGCAGAAAAGCGAGCAGGGTGATTTAACGCTCGCGCCTGAGCTCAATCCGGCTGGAAACCCATCGGCGGTCTGTAATCGACTTGCCAATGCGCAATCAGCGCGTCGAGCTTGCTGTTCACCTCGGCAATGGCTTCGCGATTCTGCTCAATGGCTTCGCGATTCTGCTCAATAGCTTCGCGATTCTGCTCAATAGCTTCGCGATTCCGCTCAATAGCTTCGCGATTCCGCTCAATAGCTTCGCGATTCCGCTCAATAGCTTCGCGATTCTGCTCAATGAGCATTAGTATCCTGGGCAGCGTTTGATCCAGACTGTCCAAAATCTTGGACTGCGTGTTGCGCAGAGATTGATATTCTTCATCAATCCTCTGAAATCTAGCGTCAGTCATCACCATGGGTTTCATCCTTTATCCGCGATAGCGCCCCTGCATGACCCCATGCTTGAGTTTCGCGGCTGCGTCATTCTCTTGCTTGACTGGAAGTATATTCGCGCGTCGCCGCTATGTCAAATACGAAGGACTATAGGAGTGGTGAATTATGGATATGCGATAATTCCGAACTCTGTAATGGTTTTTTACCACCGAGCACACCGAGGAAATTGAGGGGGCGAGCCACCGGCTCGCCCGTACACACATCTTGATATGAATGCGCTAAGTCCATATCATCAATTTCACCATTCCTGGACTATCATTTCGTGTCCCCGGGCGCTGCCAGCATCCATTGTCAGAGGTGATAACGGTATCGATTCGCGCCGAGTTCGTTTTCGCTGGGGGCGACTCGAAAGCCGCCCAAGCTGGCAGATGAAAAAAGGGCGGCTCATCATTGAGCCGCCCTCGGCGACGAATGCGGTCGGCTTGAAATCAGCCTTGCAGCTTTTTCATCGCCTCCACCACCGGATTCCAGCGGTTGGGATTGTGGATCTGCGCCATTTGCTCGGCTTCGGCTAAAGTCATCGGATTGGAATGGCTGCCATGCCCCAGCCCGGCCAATGCCCGCGTCCAGCGATTGACATGGTCATGACCGTGCGGCTCCGCCTGGTAGCTCAGCAAATCCTGAATCAGGCTGGCCGGCACTTCGTATGGCGGCGGGACAGGCGTATTGGTTGGCGGCGGCGGCGGGACAGGCGTGTTGGTTGGCGGCGGCGGCGGGACGGGCGTGTTGGTTGGCGGCGGCGGCGGGACGGGCGTGTT
>JAPPFH010000081.1 GCA_028875185.1 Chloroflexota bacterium
AAAACCCCCCCCCCCCCCCGAATATATGTTCTAATTTTCTCTTGCTGCTTTCTCGTTTCGCTTAGCCTCTTCGCCCTGCCCGCGCTCGCGCAAAGCGCCCCGTCCATGCCCACCAACGTCTCTACCAGCAACGTCACCAATGACAGCGTCATCCTCACCTGGACCAAATCCAGCGGCGCCACCAGCTACGAAGTCCGCTACAATCCCAATCCAATTCAGATCTCCGACTGGTTCGATGTCGGCAATGTCGCCACCTATACTTTTACCGGGCTCACCGCCGATAGAGAATACGCCTTTAACATCCGCGCCAAGAACGCCAACGGCGTTTCCAGCTTTGTTATTATCCGCGCTACCACGCTAGATGGCCCAAACAAAGCTCCAGACATACCAAACGACTTTGCCGTTAGCAGCGTCACACATAACAGCGTGACCATAACGTGGACCAAAGCCGCTCGCGCCACCAGTTACGAAGTACTTTTGACGGGTCGTGGTATCACAGATTTTACTGATGTCGGCGATGTCTCCACATTCACCTTTCGAGGTCTCACCCCCAACACCTTGCAAGGTTTCGCTCGAATTCGCTCCAAGAATGCCTTTGGCATAAGCGCGACATTCAATATTCGAGGAGCAATAACTACCCTTCCCGCGCCACCCGACGATGATGACGGTGGCGATGAGGATGATGAGGAAGATGACCTTCCGCGGCCCACTCCGGCGCCCACACCAACGCCCATCCGCGATACGCTCAATCACCTGCCGCGCGGCATTCTAGTGAACAACTGGGTCGATGGCGCCCAGGGCCAGCGGGTTGGCGCCGCCGGCGTGGGAAGAGCCGATGTCATTGAGCAGGGCATTCTGGACGCGGTCGATGTCTGGGGCTTTGTCACGCCGGGCGTCGAAGTCTGCTTCAATCAGCCGGGGCGCGTCGTCTTCCTCGACGCCGCCTACGCCCCGCGCAAACTCTTTGATTTGCCAGCGTATCAGCGCGATGGCATGACCTGTACGACCATCGACAGCGCCGGCACTGTCGTGCTTCTGCGGGAGCAAAGCCCGCCGCCGCAACAGCCACAGCAGAGTCAGTCGCAAAGCCAAAATCCCCCGCCGCATGCCACCGCCGAACCCAGCAGGCCCTACAGCCAGACGCTGAGCGGCTGCGAGGTGCGGCCCTGGGCTGATGTCAAATTCCGCCGGAGCCCGCCCGGCGGCGAGGTCATCAGCGTGACCGCTATCCGCAAGTGGCTGCCCGCCAGCGAAAAGCGCTACGGTTATTTCAAAGTGCGCCTTTGGGGGCGCGAGGGCTGGATCAGCGGCCGCTTCGTCTACACCCGCGGCGATTGCGGCGCTTGAGCTTAATTTATGAGACCGCGTCAGCCAGCGCCAGACGGGCCGCCCGCCGGCCAATCTCGACGGCGTAATTGGTGCCGCGATCCCAGGGATAAACCTGCGACATGCTCGCCCAATACAGCCCGGGCACGGGCGTCTTGATAGCCGGTATGTTGCGGCTGTGATTGAGCTCGGGCACGGGCTGGGCGTAGGGCGCGCGCCAAACCCACCACTTGCGAATCCAGTCGCGCTGAAAGGCCGGGTTCACTGTCTTCAGCGCCGGCAGGAAGCGCTCGACCAGCGCCGCCTCGCTCAGCTGAAAATACTCGTGCGTCGGCTTGACGTAATCGCCGCAGTAGACGATATGATCGCCGCCATAGCGCTCGCGCGATATGTAGTTGGTATGCTCCACCAGCGCCAGGAAAGGAAAAGCCGACTGCGACTTATCCGCTGTCGTCGCCGGCAGATTGAGCCAATAGGTGTCGTCAGGCATCAGCCCATGCTTCAAGGCGAAGACGACGCACAGCCCGCCGATGCTTTTCAAAGCCGCTACTCGCGCGCCGTAATCCGTGCCCGCCAAACCGTCGGTCATTTGCAAGAGCAGGCGGGGCGAGGTGGTGCTGAGGACGCGGTCGAAGACGTATTGTTTGCCGTCGATCGTTAGCGCCGGCGCCCCGTCAACTTGGCTGATGCGCTCGACGCGCGCGTTCAGTTGAATATTGACTTCCTGCGCCCACAGCTGGCGCGCTAGTTCATTGAGGAAGGCTTGAAAGCCGCCGATGTAGGTCCCGAGTTTGAGACTGCGTTTGACGATGCGCGCCCACATGAAGGACATCGGCACCTGATCGTAGGCTTCGGCGAATTTGCCGATCAACAGTGGCAGGAAGAATTTCTCGTAGGCTTCGCTTCCCATCCAGCGGCGCATCCACTGATCGGCGGTGACGCGCTCGAATTCCCGCCAGCGCGGCGTCAGCTTGAGGTACATGCCAGCCAGCGCCATGCGCACTGTCGATGCGAGTGAAAGTGGCAGCATGAGCGCCGATAAGGACATCTCGCTGCGCACTGGCGCGCCGTTCATCCAGTAGCTGGTTTTCGGGCGCGGGAAAACGATGCGATCGCGCGCGCCCATCTCCTCGGCGAGTTCGAAGATATCGTTGTCGCTGGCGAACCAGTGGTGATAAAACTTCTCCAGGGTCCAATCCCAAGCCTCGTCTTTGAAGCCTGCGGCGAGCCCGCCAACGCGGTCGGAACCTTCGTAGACTGTGACTTGATGGCTTTGCTTGGCGAAGTCCCAAGCGGCTGCCAGCCCGGTCGCGCCAGCGCCTATGATGGCGATCTTCATTCTGCCCATTGAACCGCTCGGCTTCATACCACGTCAATAGCTGATTATTGTACAGCCGCCGCGCCAAGTCTGCGCGGTTGGGTCGAGAGCGCGGCGTCGGGATTAACCCACGGTGGGTCAATCGGCATATACATCCTCGCTCAAGCGCCAACTGGCGCGCGCCTCGAAATCCAGCCCGCTGCGATGACCGGCAAGGTAGCGGAAATGCGCGGCCGCGCCGATCATCGCGGCGTTGTCGGTGCAAAGGAAGAGCGGCGGAAAGCAGAGCGGCACATCTAGCGCCGAAGCCAGCTTATTCCGCAGCATTTGATTTGCGCTGACGCCGCCGGAAAGGTACACGGCGTTCACCGCAAAATCTTTAGCCGCGCGACAAGTGGTCGCCGAGAGCGAATCCGTCACCGCGTCCTGAAATGCGGCGGCGACATCGTTGATATTCACGTCAGCTCGCAATTGCGCCGTTCTTGCAGCGCGGCGTTCACGGCGGCTCCGCGCGCTTGCGCTCGGCTGAATAGCGGCGGCGCGCATCACCGCCGTCTTCAAGCCGCTGAAGCTGAAGTCGTAATTTCCTGAGGTTTTGGCGCGCGGGAAACTATAGGCGTCGAGCGCGCCAGATTGTGCTGCGCGTTCAATGTTGGGTCCGCCGGGAAAGGGCAAGCCGAGCAGGCGACCGATCTTGTCAAATGCCTCGCCGGCCGCATCGTCAATCGTGCCGCCGATGCGTTCGTATACGCCGTGAGCGCGCATGACCAGAAGCTCGCTGTGACCGCCTGAGACAATCAAGGCGAGGATGGGGAATTCGGCTTCGCTGAAGCCAGGCGCCAGCCAAAGCGAGTAGGCATGCCCTTCCAGATGGTTGATGCCGAGCAGCGGCAGCCCGGTCGCCAGCGCCAGCCCTTTGGCGAAATTGATGCCCACTAGCAGCGAGCCGACCAAACCCGGACCCTGCGTCACAGCGATGGCGTCAAGGTCGGCGCAGGTCATCTCCGCTTCATCCAGCGCTCGCCCGGCGACGGCGCTGATCGTTTCGGCGTGGGCGCGCGAGGCGACCTCGGGGAAGACGCCACCGTACTGGGCGTGCAGGTCAATCTGAGAGGCGACGATGTTGGAGCGGATGGTCGTCCCGCTGCTGACGATGGCGGCGGCGGTCTCGTCGCAGGAAGTTTCGATGGCGAGGATGGCGGTCATGTCCGCATTGTAGCACTGGAATTGGCGCGCGCGGATGTATAATGATGGGCAGGCTTAGCGCTCTGGGCGAGGAGGCGCGCGATGTACAAGTCGTTTCGGGTCAAGAATTTCCGTTGCTTCAAAGACTTGCAGATCAACGATCTGGGTCGAGTGAATCTGATTGCGGGGAAGAATAATACTGGCAAGACGGCGCTGCTGGAGGCGGGACTCGTTCTATCGGCGCCACTAACGCCAAATCTCCTTCTGGAATTACTAAAGTCGCGTGGATTCATCGACTCTGACAAAAACAGGCGCGACGTTTGGCAGCAAATATTTTATGGGTTGGATACGACATTCGAAATCAACTTGTGCGGAATTGAGCAGGAGAATGATGGGCGAAGCCGCCGCTTGACCATTTTAGAGTTCGAATCCATGGAAAGTAACCCTGAGCACTTTGCAAACTACATTCAAAGAGCCAAGGAAATTGGATATTTCCGCGATGGATATATTGATGCCCGAGGCACGTCGTTGCTCGTATATGCATTTTGCTACCAAGATTCTGAGCCGGAACTAGATTACATCTACCTGGCTTCAAAACCTGAATTGCCATTCTTTACAAAAAACTATGCTGACATAAAGTATGTATATTTTCCGGCAGAAGCGCGGCGAAATCCTCAAGACAGGGCAGACACTTTCAGCGCTTTAGAACGGCATGGTGGATTGCCGAAGTTGATTAAGTACCTAGTTGCTTTCGAACCAGACTTGTCTGACGTGCGATTGCAATCGCTATCGGGCAACTTAACAATTTGGGGGCGTGTTAATTCGCGTCAGTTACCACTAAGACTAATGGGAACAGGACTAAATCGATTTGCCGATATTGCCTTGGCATTTCTTGTTGAAAAGCCTCAAGTCATCTTCATCGACGAAATCGAAAACGGCATCCATCATTCCGTGCAATGCAAAGTATGGCAGGCCATCGGTAGGCTAGCGCGCGAGTTGGGCATCCAAGTCTTCGCTACCACGCACAGCCTCGAAATGATCCGCGCCGCTTACGAAGCATTCGAAAAATGTGGCGCTCAGGACGACTTGCGTTTGCATCGCCTGGACAGAGATGCGGAAACTGGCGACATAGAAGCGGTAACATATAAAAGGCGCGGACTAGAAGCCCTTGCCACCTTCGACTTTGATTTTGAGGTGCGCGGGTGAAGCCGAAAATTCCAGAGGGCAAAACGCGGCTACTTTTGGTCGAAGGCGCGGAAGACCAAGAATTCTTCATTCAATTGGGCGGCCGCCTCACGTCGACTGATGATTGGCTTGTCCAAATCAACCGATACAGAGGCAGGTCGGAACTTGAAGACTTTTTGATAGCCGTGGCAGGGCATCCGAGATTTGGACAAGTTGAGACAATTGGCATCGTCCGCGATGCTGACTTCAACACTGACGCATTTCAAAGCGTGCAAGGCGCCGTCCGCCGCGCCAATGCCGAGATTCAGCAGGCTTTGCCGGTGCCAGAAAAAGTGATGGTCATGGCGGAGGGCAGCAAGAATGTTATCGTAATGATAATGCCCTCTTATGAGCGTCAAGGCATGCTGGAAGATTTGATCATGGACATCTTCCAAAGCGATCCGATCACGACTTGCGTAGATGCTTACTTCAACTGCATCCGCAAGCATGGCATAGCCATCCTCGAGCATAAACTCTCCAAGGGCAGACTACGCGCTTTTGTCACCGGCAAGAACGTCAGCAACCAAGCCAACGGCGATGATTCGGAAAAGCTCTACTTGTCAGACGTCTTTCACATGAGTTGGTGGAAACCAGAGTTCTGGGACCATGAAGCCTTCCTTGATGCCCGTGAATTCCTTGCACTCCTCACCAACTAGACCCGCCCTCGCCATCTGTGGTAACCTGATAGCAAGCAGAAACGTTCCCTTAGGAGCGCGCCAATGACCACCCTCAACCACCGCCTCGGCTGGACGCTGACGGCAATCGCCGGCGTCGTCATATTTGTCGGCTTCGCCGCTTGGGGCGGCATCCCCACCGACGCGCAGTCAAGCGCCTTTTGGGCGCAGGCCAGCATGTTTTGTCTAGTCATCTGCGCTTTCGTCCTGGCATTCTGGCATCTGCTCGTCCGCCCCTTGGCGCCGAACCTGCGCCAGCCGCAAGCGGTATCACTGTCGCGCCGGACGCGCGAGATCCTGGCGTTGATTCTGGCCAGCGGCGGCATCGCCATTTTCGTCGGCGGCGTCTGGGACGAATTGTGGCACCGCAGTTACGGCATTCCCTTTGGCGAGGACCTGTTCTGGCGGCCCCATCTGCTCATGTATTTCGGTTTCGCCACCGCGAGCGCCGCCGGCTTTTGGGCGCTGCTCTATCTGAATCGCAATTTGCGCGGCAACTTTCAGCAGCGCTTCCGCTCCAATACAGCCGTCGGCTTGCTGATACTGAACGCCGCCTTTCTGCTATACGCCTTGCCGGCCGATCCCATCTGGCACTGGATTTTCGGCGAAGACATCACCGCCTGGAGCATTCCGCACCTGATCTTGCTGACGAGCTTCGTCCTCACCCAATTGCTTGCGCTGGACCTTCACGCCTCGACCAGGCAGCGACATGACTGGCATGTTATTTTCAGTCTGCGTCTACGCGACAGTTTATCGCTGCTGATCCTCGCCGGCATCCAATTGCTGTGGATTCAGCTGATGCTGATCGATTGGGACGCCTCGCTTGCTGGCATCCCGCCAGAATCCATCGGGCTATATCGCCCGGAATGGCTGCTGGCGGCGAACCTCTTGGCTTGCGTCACCTTCACCGGCGTTATGGCGACGCGCGTATTGCGCTGCGCCGGCGCGGCGACGGCGGCCGGGCTGCTGGCGCTGGCTATTCGCATCGGACTCATCGAGTTCTTGGATGCGGAAATGCTGCAGTTCGTCGCCTGGGTGGCAGCTTTGCTGCCCTTGCTCGCCATCGACATTTGGGCGTACTACTGCAGCGCCATCCGCAAACGCGAACCGGATTGGCGCGGGACCGCGGCCGCCGTCATCGCCGCCATGGCGCTGAACGCATTCGTCATTCGCAGCTTATACAATCTAGGGGATGCCGACAACCTGGCTTACGCCGCGGCGATCATCGTCACCGGGCTTGGAGTGAGCTGGCTCGCTAATCGCTCGGCTGAAGGCATGCTGCGCCAGCGCGAGGCGACAGTCCCCGCCCGCGGCGAGCGCAACAGCTTAAAGCCGGCGCTGTCCGTCGGTATCGCCTTTGCCTTTTTCGCTTTTATCTTCGTCTTCATCACGACCGCATCGCCGCCCGTTTGAGCTTGCGCGGAAGCGGTATACTCTAGCGTGTGATTGCAAACGAACGATTGACGCGCCTGATGCGCCTAGCCGCATGCTTGTTTGTCGCAGTGACGACGGCTGGCTGCAGCGCGCTTGAGTTGTATCAGGGCAATGCCAGCGCCACCGCGCGAGTGGAAGCGGCCACGACAGGGGCCACCGACGATCCGACGGTTGCCGCGCTGGAAGGCGCGCTGACCGCTGCCCAAGCGACCCAAGAATCGCTGATAGCAGGCGCTACAGAATTGTCCGCCGCTGTCAGCGCTTTGGAAGCGACAGCAACGAGCGCGCCAGCCATCATCGACGCAAAGCCTCCGATTCCCGCATCCGCCGATGCGATCGTTTATGGCGGCGTGCCGATCGATAGCGACCGCCTGAATATCATCGCCGCGCTGGCATTTGACGCTGACGGGCGGCTGCTGGTCGCCACGCGCGCCGGCGAAATCTATGCCCTGCCCGACAGCGATGGCGATGGCGCCGCCGATGAGAGGCGACTGATCTTCGCCGACGACGCGCAGGAGCTGAGCCAGGTCGCCGGGCTGCTCGTCCGAGGCGGGGCGCTGATCCTGCTCAATGGCGAACGGCTCAGCCTGCTGCGCGATGGCGATGGCGATGGCGTCTATGAGACGGTAACGCATCTCAGCGAGGCGCTGCCAGCCGATCAAAGTCCGCTGCAAGCGAGCAACGGCATCGTCGAGTCGCCGGATGGGCGACTGTTCACGGCTGACATCAACTCGGGCGAGATCTTGCGCATCGTTTTGCGCGAGTAGGCGATGCAGCTTGAATATGCCTATTGGAGCTCACCATGGACTGAAAGAACGTCTGATGTGAAATTGCTTGAGCATTGAAGGGTCTGAGCATAAAAATGATAGTGAAGACGCAAGATATGCTTAAACAGGTGAGTGGCGACTTTTGCAATCAGGCGGGTTGTCAAAGCGATCATCGTCTTCGCCAGCGGGCTGCCGCTTTCATACACGCTGCCAATTCACCCAGGATATTTGTCGGGCCACTGCGCCCGAGTGGCGAGAACATGCCGCAGGTTGCTTTGCCGCCCGCCACTTTGCCAAAGAACTTGACCTGAGCGGCCCCGCGGCAGTCTAAACGCGCGCTACCGCTGATCTTTAACTCCAGACCGTCAGACTAGGAAATCTACTTCTGTCCACGGGCGCTCCGACCTTATATTAATTGATACCCATACTTCAACTATTGGGCTTGATTGCGACTCGGATCGCTTTGCCAGATTGCGCAACAGCAAAGGCTGTATTGATTTCATCCAATGAATAGTATTCTGAGACCAACTCTTCAAAAGGAAATTCGAGACGATACCGCGATACGAAGTCCACTGCCTGCAATAGATGTTTAGGTTGATAATTGTGAATCCCGTGAAGCGTTAGCATCTTTCGCACAATTATCGCGCCATCAACAGTGAAATTTGCATCAGGGTAGACAAGTCCCGCAAGGATATAGTGTCCACCAATTTGCAGCGCATCAATTCCGAATGCGACACAAGCGGGGGCGCCACAAACTTCTATCACAATATCGACTTGCAATTCATCAGCTAGCGCTTCAAGGTCCGCTTCTTGCAGAGCAATCGTCCGGGTCGCTCCAAATTTCTCAGCGATGGCTAGTCGTTTGGTGTTGAAATCCGTAACGATAATTTCTGAACATCCGGCTTTACTCAGGACAGCGCAGGCATAGATGCCAAGCATACCGGCGCCCTGTACTAAGGCGCGTTCGACGTTCTTAAGTTGTATCCGATCCACCGCTTGCATAATTGTCGCCAAAGCGCAGTTTATGGGGGCGGCTTCCGCATCAGTTATGTTGTCCGGTAATCGCAAAATTTTTGTTCCCGGGCGTAGATAAAGGTGTTGTGCGAAGCCACCATTGAGATGGGGACGCGCTTCTGAATTGGCATGACCATATTTAAAACTATGAATGCATTTTTGGCTGAGATCACGTTCAGCGCAAAACTCGCAATCGCCACAGGAAGTGGTTAACCCCCAGGTAATGCGGTCACCGATAGACAGTTTTTCGCCATTTATACTTTCTACGGTTTTGGCGCTCATTTGTACGATTTCGCCGACGATTTCATGCCCGAGTATGCTTGGCGCGTCACCGCCACGCCGGCCAAGAACCGTGTGCAAATCTGATCCGCAGATTGTCGCCAGCCGCACCTTAGCCAGAATAGCGCCACTCTCCAGCGATGGCGTCGGGTATTCACGAATCTGCAGGGGTTGATTCGGTTCGATAAAGATTGCAGAACGCACCATCGCGCATCCTCTTCTATTTTGCCTCACATGCTGTGTCAATTATACAAACTTCCTAAAAGACTCGGCTAAACCTTGAAACTAGCCTCAGCATATTATTCCAGGTTAGGGGCTGGACCAAGTAAAGCTGCTGCGTGACCCTAAGCTGGCCAGGGCAGCGAATAAGTTTTTACGTTGGTAAAGAATTTCATTGCCTCCAGCACCCCTTCCTTGACGCCATTGCCCGAATCTTTGATGCCGCCAAAGGGCGACATCTCTATCCGGTAACCCGGCTGCTCCCAGATATTCACCGTACCGACATTGAGCCCTTCGATATAGTTAGTGGCGCGAATCAGATCATTGGTGCAGACGCCCGCGGAGAGACCGAACGGGGTGCCGTTCGCAATCTCCATTACCGCCGCGTCATCATCCGGAACGCGTACAATCGGCGCCACGGGGCCAAAGGTCTCCTCGATCACCAGTTCACAGTTATGGGGAACGTGATCAACCACAATCGGCGGCAGCAGCGCGCCGTCCCGACCGGGGTGGTAGAGAATTTTCGCGCCCAGCTTTTCAGCGTCAAATACGCGGCATTCGAACAATTCGGCCGCTTTGGCGCTGATTACACAGCCAAGCTGAGTCTCTGGGTCCATGGGGTCGCCATAGCGGATGGTCTTGGCTTTTTCGAGGATCAGCGGAACAATTGCCTCGGCAACGCTTTCCTGAATCAGAATGCGTTTGACCGCGGTGCAGCGCTGCCCCGAATTGCCGGTCGCGCCGGCCACTGCAATGGCAGCGGCTTTGTCGAGATCTTCACCACGCAGATCATTCAGAATGATCAGTGCGGAATTCCCGCCTAGCTCTAAGGCAGTGCGCTTGTAGCCCGCTTTTTCCGCAATCATCTTGCCGACAGGCACACCGCCAGTAAAGGTGACGATGTCAATGTTTGGATTGGTGACCATTTCGTCGCCAATATCCTGGGGCCAGCCGGTGACTATCTGGAACATCTCAGGCGGCAAGCCCGCCTCAAAGAGAATGTCGGCCAGCGTGATAGCGGTTAACGGGGTCAGTTCGGTCGGCTTGCAGACCATGCAGTTATTGGTGGCAATCGCCGGAGCGACTTTATGCGCCACCATGTTGAGCGGGTGGTTAAAGGGCGTGATCGCGGAAATGGCGCGGACCGGTTCACGTTTGGTGAAGATCTTGCGACTTTTGCCATGTGGCGTCAGATCACATGAAAAGATCTGCCCATCATCCTGAATGGCAAGTTGGCCCGCCAGCGTGAACACATCGTAGGAGCGGCCCGTTTCGTAGAGAGCGTGTTGCTTGCAGATGCCCAGTTCAAGCGTCAGCCAGTGAGCGATCTCTTCCCGACGTTCCCGGATCAGTTCGGCCGCGCGAAAGAGGATCTGTTGCCGTTCATACCGCGTGAGCTTGGGCTGATAGGCGGCGGCAATCTCAAAGGCGCGCTGGGCATGTTCCGCCGCGCCTGCCGGAACCGTAGCAATCACCTCATGGGTTCGCGGATACTCAACCTCAACCACCGCGTCGGCATAGACCTTCTCCCCGCCAATGCGCATGGCTTCATGGCGGATTTCGTGCTCTGACATATGAAAACTCCTGGCGCAATTAATATTCAATATTACTGATTACAACTGCCCAGCGGCTTGCGCCGCATAATAGAACGCGTCAAAATTGCGCAGTTCGGGCGCGGACTGCAAATCAATCTGGCGGTTGACGATGAAAGGCACCTCTTGCTCGGTCAGCCCGCCATGACTGCGCAAGGGTTCTTTCAGCGCCGCCAGATCATGCCGCTCTTCCGAGGCGCCAATAGTCATGTTTTCATCTGAGATGATGACAATATCGCCGATACGGTCGGCGGGCAATTCAAATCGGCGCGCCGCCTCTTCACGGTCGATCACAACCATGATGCCATCAATGGCTGCGAGACGCGCCATGATGCTGGACCCATCAGCGCCATCGGGAAGATATGCGGTGGCGAACGATCCAAGCGCACCGTGATGCACGACGTACGGATCGGTGATGGGTAAGATGACGCGCGCCTTGGCCGCGCCAACCCACTCATCAAGAAAATCCTGGAGATAGACCACTGCGGGAGCGCCGTTGGCGTCATGCTTTGGCTTCATCCCGTGATCGGCGGTCAGAACGAGCGCTGCGCCCATCGCGTCCAGTTGACCGACATAACCATCGATCATGGTATAAAAATCCTTAGCGCCTTGCTCTTCGGGAGCGAATTTATGCTGAATATAATCGGTCGTTGAGAGATACATCAGATCCGGCGTCCACTCTTTGAGCAGCTTCACACCAGCCGCCAAAACAAATTCCGATAGATCGCCTGAATAGACTTCCGGCACTGGACGGCCGAGCCAGGCGCTGGCGTCATCAATCCCATTGGCTGCTTTGGCGGCGATATCCGCGCGTTCAGATGAAAAGCAGATTGCTCGATCTTCATCAAATGAGAGACCGGCGCCCAAGAGGGCGCGGAGCTTGTCCTTTGCAGTGACGACAGCGACGCGCGCCCCCGCCTCATAATATTTCGAAAACAATGTCGGGGCGCGTAGAAACCTGACATCGTTCATCATCACTTCTTGGCCAGTTTCCGCTTCATAGAGGTAGTTGCCGCAGATGCCATGCACGCTCGGCGGGCGACCAGTGGCAATCGACATGTTGTTTGGATTGGTAAAGGATGGGATCACCGAATGCGCAATCCGGTCAGTGCCTTTCGCGCGCATTCTAGCGACATTCGGCATTCGTCCGTCGGCAATCGCAACATCAAGATAGGCCGGCTCGCACCCATCGAGGCAGATGACCACGGCACAGGTCCGCAGCGCGGCATAGGTTCGACTATTGGCTTCAACAGGAGATGAGATTGGTATGAATCGTTTCCTTCGCGTTATTGTACTGGACTTAATCTTCGCCTAAATATCTATTTCTCCGCTAATTCAATTTCCATTTCAGCGAATGTTGCCGCTACCGCATCTAACAAACCGCGCATATGCGAGGCATTCATCCGCCCGATATTACCGATACGGAAACAATCTGCCTGAGTCAATTTACCCGGATAAATGACAAAGCCTTTATCGCTTAAGCTGTTGTAAAAAGTCTCAAAATTGAAATTAGGATGCTCAGGATAAAGGAAGGTCGTGATGATATAGCTCTGGGTGTCTATATCAAGATAAGGTTTTAGACCAAGTTTCTTCATGCCCTCAATGATGATTTTGTTGTTTTCAGCATAACGTTTGCCGCGCCCTTCAACACCGCCTTCTGCTTTTATTTCGACCAGCGCTTGATGGAATGCTAAGATCGCTTGAACCGGGGGGGTGAAGCGAAATTGCCCATTTTTCTCTAGACCTTGCCATTGCGCCAATAAATCAAGGCTCATACTGCGAGCATAACCTTTTGTTCGCAGAAAAGTTTCTTTGTGAGCAATTACAAAGGAGAAACCCGGAAGACCTTCAATACATTTATTCGCTGAAGATACCAGAAAATGAATTTGTGAATCGACCATATTAATCGGAACAGCGCCAAAACTACTCATAGCGTCTACAAAGTAAACATGATTGTATTGCGCAACAAGTTTGCCAATAGCTTCAATTGGATTGAGCAGACCTGTTGTCGTCTCGCAGTGGATCACCGCGACATGCGTAATCGCCTCATTTAAGCGGAGCGTCTCTTCAATTTCCGTTAAGTCAGGAACGCTATTTTCAGGGTAGCTCAGTTCAATCGTCGGAATATGCAAGGTTTCTGCCATAGCAGCAATACGCCGGCCATAGGCGCCATTGACAATTACGAGGAGCTTGCCATTTTCTTGTGGAATCACAGAAGAAATGACTGATTCCACACCGAATGTTCCACTGCCTTGCATCAAAATCGCAGTGTAGTCCTCATTGCCTTGCAAGCCACCCAAATCGAGTAGCATTTGCCGAATTTCGCGTACAACTTGAATAAAGCCGGTATCACGCGAACCCAAGTCACGACCTGAAGCCGCTTTTACAGTAGCGCTTGTTGTCAAGGGTCCCGGTGTAAATAGCAATTTATCTTGAGATGCCAATGCGCGACTCCAAATATGTAATCAAATTAACTTTGTACAAATTCTAAGCAAATACGCCTGAATAGTAAATATGTCCATTGAAGCTTGACTAATTCCACACCAAAGTAAGTGAAGACGCAAGATATGCTTTAACGGGCGGGGGAACAAGGCATAATGAATGGCGCGGCTAAGTGACCAGCTTCTAGGGCATCATCGATCTGGCCGCCATCTTTCTATTCTGATCCATGCAGCGTCTAGCGTTCGCGTCGTGCGATTGCCGCTCGTGCTGAGCATCAACCGTCTCCTAAAGATCAAGCGTTACAGCGACGCGCTTATCAGTCCAAGTATCACAAGCATTGCGCCAGCGTTGGCGCCTGTCAACGACTCCATATCCCCCTGTGATATACTGAACGCGCCCCCACCGACCAACACCCTCCCCGAAGGGTCTGTGCCAGCGGTCGGTGTCTACGCGACCTACGCGCCCCCAAAATGAGGGAGGGACATTCGTAAGGAATACCCATGAAAAACCGACTCTATTACGGCGACAACCTGGAAATCCTGCGCAACCGCGAATACTTCCCCGACGAATGCGTCGACCTCATCTACCTCGACCCGCCCTTCAACAGCAACCGCAATTACAACGTGCTCTTCAAGTCGGAGAGCGGCGCCGACAGCGAAGCGCAGATCACCGCCTTCGAGGACACCTGGCATTGGGGCGAAACCGCCGAAGCGACCTACGACGACATCATCATGAACGCGCCGCACAAGGTCGCCACCGCCATTGAGGCGCTGATGAACCTGATCGAGCGCAACCAGATGATGGCGTATTTGGTGATGATGACCGCGCGGCTGGTCGAGCTGCACCGGGTCTTGAAGCCGACCGGCAGCTTGTATCTGCACTGCGACCCGACCGCGAGTCATTATTTGAAGATTGTGCTGGATGCGATTTTTGGGCCTGAAAACTTTCGCAATGAGATTACTTGGCAGCGTACCGGCGCGCACGATTTGGGAGCGAAGCAATGGCCCGCTGTCAGTGACGTGATCTTGATGTATAGCATGTCAGACAATCGGACTTGGAATAGAGCTTATGCCGACATCAATGGCGGTGAGCGGATAAAGGGCTTCCCTCATATAGATGAACGCGGCGCATATGCCACTCGTGACATGACAGGCGGTAAAGCTGGCGGCGCAGAGGCTTATCAGGCTTGGCGCGGTAGAGCGCCAAGCAGTGGTCGTGCCTGGGCCTTACCAGGGTATCATCGATTCCCCGTTTGGTTGCGGGAACTGTTGCCGAGCGAAGATGACTGGATAAGCCTCGGCATTCATGCGAAGATGGACGTATTGGGCAGTCTAGATGCGATACATTGGCCAGTCAAAGACGATGGTATGCCAAGACTCAAGTACTACTTTGATGATAGTCAAGGTATTCTGATTGGGGATAACTGGACGGACATTTCACCAATCGGGGCCCACGCCAAAGAACGCCTCGGATACCCGACCCAAAAACCGGAAGCCCTGCTCGAGCGCATCATCCGCGCCTCGTCGAACGAAGGCGATGTCGTGCTCGATCCCTTCTGCGGCTGCGGCACCGCCATCGCCGCGGCGCACAAGCTGGGACGGGGCTGGATCGGCATCGACATCACCCACCTCAGCATCGCCCTGCAAAAGTATCGCCTGCAGGATATGTTCGAGTTGGTCTCGGGGGCCGATTACGCGGTCATCGGCGAGCCGGCGACGGTGGAAGGCGCGCGCGAGTTGGCGCAAGATTCCGCCAACGAAGGCCGCTACCAATTCGAGTGGTGGGCGCTGTCGCTGCTGCGGGCGAAACCTGTCGGCGGCTCGGCGGGCTCGCGCAAAGGCAAGAAAGGCGCCGATCAAGGCATTGATGGCGTTATCAACTTCTTTGATGAAGACGAAGCGGGCAAGAAGAAGCCACAGAAAGTGGTCGCGCAAGTCAAGTCGGGCAAGGTGAATTCGGGGCAGGTGCAGCAATTGAAAGGGGCGATGGAGAATGCGGGCGCGGCGATCGGCGTCTTCATCACGCTGGAGAATCCGACGGGGGCGATGACAAAAGAGGCGCTGGCGGCGGGTTGGTATGAGTCGCAGGCTTGGGGGAAGAAGTATCGGCGTGTGCAGATATTGACGATTGGGGATTTGTTCGCGGGCGCGGGAGTGTCGATGCCGCCGCAGCATGGGACGCTGGCGCGGGCGAGTCGCTGGAAGCGGGGCGGTGTGAGCGAAGATGGGGAGAGTCAGCGGGATTTGATTTGAGGGGGGGGCTTTTGCTACAGAGGCACAGAGTTAGTGTTGACAAATACACTATGCAAGATAATGATTAGCCCATATTTTCTAAGTGTTCAATTCCTGACTCAAGAGGCAAATGACGAGCATGATCAAGCTCAAGAATGTAACCATAAACAAGTACAAATGCATCGAGACTGAGCAGAGCTTTGATGTTGAAGACGATGTCACGGTGCTCGTCGGTAAGAATGAATCAGGGAAGTCCGCCATTCTTGAGGCAATTTCAAAGAGCAACTCATTCTTTGGTGATCGCTTTGACATTATGACAGATTATCCGCGAAAGGAAGTAACGAGATTCCAAAGACGCCAAGATGATATAACAGTAATTAAATGTGACTACACTTTGGCCGAGAAACTGGTCAAGCAGATTCAAGAGGATGTCGGAACCGAGTCGTTTGTCAAGTCCGATATTCTCCACGAAACTAGCTATCGAGCTGGAAGCAGACACCAGAAAGACATTGACGTCTCCTTGTCCGCCTTTTTGGAGTACAAGTGTGGACAATTCACATTTGAAGATGAAACATTCTGCAAGCGCATAAGGGAAATTGAAACGCAACAGGATCTCCAGTCATTGCGCAATGACTTCCAAAGCGACGCACAACAGGAATTTCTAGACAGACTTGCAACGTATTTGCCTAGCGAAAGCGATGACTTACAAACGGCATTACGAAAATATGTGTTCAACAAATGGATAGATCGTCACCTGCCAAAGTTTCTCTACTACAATGATTACTATAAACTCGACTCGGACATAGATATCCGGAAAGTTCAGCGCAATGAAGGTGAAGAGAATAGCCTAAAGACCGCGAAGGCTTTGTTTGATCTCGCGTATATCAAGATTGACCGCTTCCTTGAGACCCGAGACTATGAGACATACAAGGCGCAGTTAGAAGCGACAAGCAATGAAATTACTGACATTCTGTTTGAATATTGGCGAACCAACCAGAATCTCAAAGTAGTATTTGATGTCGAGAGACCGGAAAGCGACTATCACAGTCCGATTCTCAAGATTAGGCTTGAGAATACCAAATACGGTGTCACCTTGCCTCTCGCCAGCCGAAGCAGAGGCTTTAATTGGTTTTTCTCATTTCTTGTGTGGTTTAGCAAAATTCAAGAGGATAGGAACAACCAATATATCCTATTGCTGGATGAACCAGGGCTAAATCTCCACGCCTCCGCACAGAAGGATCTTCTACGGTTCATTGAGGACCTTACAAGCAACGAGGAATTCTCAAACAACTTTCAACTAATCTACACAACTCACTCAGCCGCCATGATTGAGTCAAATAAGCTGCAACGGGTGAGAACTGTTTTCGAAAGTGACGAGGGTACGCGGATATCGGATGCCGCAACAGAAACGGATCCGGACACGTTGATTCCCCTGTATGGCGCACTCGGTTACGACATTGCTCAGAATCTGTTCATCTCGACAAATAATCTCCTGGTGGAAGGTCCATCGGACTTAATATATTTGACAGTCATGTCAGCTCTTTTGGAAAGTAAGAATCGGACGAGTCTCCGCGACGATATTGCAATAGTTCCAGTGGGAGGTGCGGACAAAGTTGCGACGTTCATTGCACTAATACGAGGTCAAGAGTTGAACATTGTTTGCCTATTGGACACCTTTTCTAATCCGTCCAGCAAGCAGCGGTTAGATGACATGGTCGAGGGCAAAATCACCGGAACAAGGTACGTAAAGTATTTTCACCAATTCTTGGGCGCGGGCAGACGTGAGGCAGATATTGAGGACCTGTTCGAACCAGAGGAGTTTCTTTCGCTGTACAACGACACTCTGCATTTCAACCTAGGAGTAAAAGAATTAGATCAGTCTTTAAGCAGAATTGTTGAACAGATTAGAGCGATTCAAGGTAAGTTCAACGCACATTACCAAGTTTCGAAGAAGTTCGCAGAGCGGGCCGACGACGAAGGTTTCGTTAGCGAAGCTACATTGGAGCGCTTTGAGAAGATGTTTCAAGCCATCAACAAGCTCTTTTAGACGGAGGGGTAGCTATCACTACCCCTCTGCGCCCTCGGTGAACTCGGTGGTGAAATAAACGGGCGAGCCACCGGCTCGCCCCTACAGCATACTTAGTCCAGCCCCGCCCGCGCCCCAGCGAACACCGACTTCACACTCTCCCGATCGCGCGCGAACAGCAACCCCGCGCTGACCTCAAACGCCAGCTCGTCCGGCAGCGCCGTCACTTCGAAGGGACGCCCCTGCTCCGCCCGATCCAGCCGATTCAGCGCGAACCGCTCCCACTGCGCCAGTTCGTTTTCGACGGCTGATTTGTGGGCGGCTTCGGCCGTCGCCGTAGCTGGGCGTTTCAGCGAAACGCCCCTACCGTTGTCATCAACGGAAAGAGCCGGGGAGTGAGGGCTTACCGCCACATCCCCCCAAGCCACCGGCGGCAGCTGGAAGTAGTTGGCGCGCAGCTCATTGATGCTCAGCAACGGGTAAGCGGTGCGGATTTCTTCCAGGCGCGCTTTGGCGTCGGTCGGGCGGATGTCATCGTATTCGGCGACCAGGTCGTTGCCGTAGAAGGGCAGCAGCTCCTGGCTGATCTTCTGGGCGATGCGCACGAGCTTGGGGTAGAGCGTGCGCTCGATGAACTGGCGCTCGGCGACTTTCGCGTTTGCTTCCGTGGCGTTCTCGCTGACCAAGCCGACCGGGATGCCGAAGATATTGAGGATTTCATCGCGCTGGGCTTGGCGCCCTTGCAAGAAATCGAGATCGCTGTGGCTCAAGCCGATGTGCTGCCATTCGATGGCGCCGCCGCGCAGGAAAGCCGTCCGCCGCGACGCGCCGCCATAGTTGCTGCGCCATTCGCGTTTGAGGCGCTCGAAATCAGTATCGCTGATAAAGTCCTTGATATTGACAATGCCGGCGGGCACGCCATTGTCTTGCCCGAAAGTGTTGCGATTCCAGTCGGCCATGTGCCGGTCGCTGAGCACGGCGCCGCGCGCGGCCGCGATGGGCGAGAGGCCGTAGAAGTCGTTATCCGGGTGCCAGCGGCGGAAGTGCAGCACTTCGATGGCGTCCAGCGGGATGCGCTCGCCGCCAATTTCGTAGAGGTATCCGGCGACGATGCGCCGCTCGTGGGGCACGATGGTCACGCGGTCGGGGCGCAGCAGCCAGATTTCGCGCGGCCGCCCGCGGCCATCGCCGGCGAGAAACCAGTAGGCGTTGCCATGCAGCTCAAGCGAGCCGATAGTCTGCTCGAAGAGTTCGAAGCGGCTGGTCAGCGGATTTGGGCGGCTCAGCAGCAGTTCCAGCGGGTGATTGTCGATGCCGATGCGTTTTTCGCCTTGGAGGCGATTGACCTTGAGCGGCACCAGCGCGCCCGCTTCGGCGATGCGGTTGATGGCGACATAAACCCAGGGCGAGCCTTCGTAGACGCGGGCGCTGTGGATATCGAGCGGCGGATTGAGGAAGTGGCTGTTATGCGCCGCCACCCGTTCGATATGCGGCGCGCGCGGGCGCAGTCGATCGCGGCGGGCGCGGAAAAAGTCGGTGAGCCAGTTGAACATAGATCGCTCCTTTGATTGGTCTGCGCGCAGGCTAACATCGGGCGCGCTTCAAAGGGCGACTATAGTTTCACGCTAACAACAATCTGTAGAGGCATTTCCCCGAAACGCCCTCTTGCCCATATCATGCCGTCTTTACCAATTGTAGGGGCGCCCTATCAGGTCGCCCGCCCGACCAATCCAACTGCGATGGTGGAAAGGTTAACAGCCAAATCCCAGCGCCAGCACGACATCGCGCACCACCGGCAGATCGCACCAGAGGTTGAGCACATCTATCAGCGTCAGGGCGATGCCGGCGAAGCAGACGAAGACCAGGATGAAGAAGACAAAACAGCCGAGTATTAGCCAGGGCGAGGTACCGCTGCTTTCTTCGCGCGCGGCGTAGGGGTCGTAATCATAACCGGGGTAGCCTTGCGGCGGCGCCGGCGGCATTTGCTGGTAGCCGGGCGCGCCTTGCTGCGGATAGTATCCGGCTGGCTGCTGCTGGGGCGCGGCGCCCGCTTCGGGATAAGCCGGGTAAGCGGGTGGCTGCTGCCCCACTGGCTCGCCCGCCGGCGGCATATTCGGCGCGTAGGGATCGGCTGGCGTCGGCGGCGCGCCCTGCAATCCGTAATCGACGGGCTGCGGCGTATAGGTCGGGCTTGGCGCTGGCGGCTCGGGCACGGGCGTCTCGGCCGGGGACGGGATTGCTGGCGGCAGCAGATCGGCCATATTGGAGGGGGCGCTCGGCGGGACTTCGGCGCCGGCGCTAACGGTCTCCAGCGCCAGGGTGACAGTCTCGCCCAAGCCGATCATGTCGCCATTCTGCAGCGGCGTCACGCCTGAGACGCGCTTGCCATTGACGAATGTGCCATTGGTGGAGCCGAGGTCTTCGATGGTCAGGGTATCGCCCGCGCGCATCAGGCGCAGGTGATGGCGGCTGGTTTCGCGGTCGTTGAGCACGATGTCGTTGCTGATATCGCGCCCCAGAGAGGTGACGTCCTTGCTGACTTCAAAGGCTTGATTGGGCTGCGGGCCGCGCCGGACAACCAAACGGAAGTTGTCATTCTGCTGCATGATTCTCTCCTCAGTCAGCGAGAAGCGGCGGTCGGCTGCGAAGTCGCTCTCGCCTGCAAAGGGCCGGCGCCCAAGAGCGATGATAGAACGATGATTATAACAAATGCTAGCGTGATTCTTTGCGCATTATACCTTGATTTCTTCGGCAATGAGAATTATCGCCCATTGTTCGCGTCCCTGTTCTCGCGGCCAGGCGTGGGCAGCCAATGGTCGAGGAAGACCGCGCCGTCGATCCATTCGCCATGCGCGAGGATTTCCCAATGCAGATGCGGCGCGCTGCTGCGGCCCGTGTTGCCGCTCAAGCCGATGATCTGTCCGGCTTCGACGAATTGGCCCCGCTCCACCAGTGTTTCGGAGAGATGAGCGTAATTGGAGAACAAGCTGTAGCCGTGATCGATCATAACGAATTTACCGAAAATACCGGGAGCGAAGTCGGCGCGTACAAAATCGACTACGCCCGATGCCATCGCGCGAATCGGCGTGCCTTCCGGCGCATTCTGATCCCAGCCCATGTGGCGCGTTTCAAATTCGTCATTGAGCAGGCGGAAGGCGCCGAATGGAGACGTCAACTCACTGTCGAGCGGCAGAGCGAAACCAGAAGCGTCCCATTGCGGCTCGGCCAAATGGTCTTCCATGATTGAGCGCAGGAGGGCGACGTGCGTGCTTTCCGAATTGTTGAAAACCAATTGGTCGGTCAAACCGGGGAGCGAAAAATTCTGAACGATGAAATTGCCGGGCGTCACGCGCAATCGCCGATGGAAGGTCGTAACGCCGGTGTCGCGTTGCGCGTGGACGAGCAGCTGATGCGTGCCCGGTACGCTGTCAACATTGGCGACGATGAGCGCGTACCAGGCGTCGCCGGCGATGTGAAAGAAGGGTATGTCTTTACGGCGGAAATCCGCGCGCGCGCCGGCGATGTCCGCGCCACTTAGCCGCAGCGCGCCGACGCCGCCCTGGGTCAATGACGTGAAGTAGTATTCCAATTGAAGACCAGCGTCGACCTGCACCGAAGCCGGCATGGGACGCGGCTCGGGCTGAAAGACCGCGGTCCGCTCTGCCTGAGCCGACGCGCTGAATGCCAGCAGACAGAAGAGCGGAGCGACAATGGCGCGACACAGAATCATTTCACTCTCCGCCCTCTGGCTCCTCGGCGGGCAATTGCCCTTCCAGCGCCGCGCGCATCTCGGCCAGATGGCGCTGCTCGTGGGCGATGCAAGCGCCGGCCACGCCTGCCAGGTCGTAATCAACGAAAAAGGGTGTGCTGAAAGTCGCCCCCATCTGATCGCCGGGAAAAGCCAATACCAAGCCGCGCAGTTGATCGCGGATGCGCGCCCACTCGCGCAACAGCTCGTCCCAGTTGCGGTCGGCATGATCGCGCCGACGCAATTCGTAGAGGGCGGTCGCGTCCATTTGTCCGCGAAGATCGACTGCGAAATTGTCGCCGCTTGCAGCGCGCTGCATCGCGGTGATCGTGTCGGCTTCGAGGGCGGTCAGGTGAATGATGAGATCGCGCGCGGTCCAATCCGAGTCGGCGTGCACCGGTAAATCCGGCGGCAGCGTCTCGACGAAGGCGCGCGCCGCCGCCCGCCCCGCATCCAGCGCGGCGATCAATTCTTGTTTGACTGGCGTAAAGTCCTTCATAAGGCGCCTCTCATGCGTATCATAACGCAAAGTCGTGGCAAGTGGGGTTGTTGCGGGAGATTGGGCGGAACAATGTATCAATCTACGGGCGTCTTGACGACAGAACAGGTTTAATCCGATTGGCTAAGGATGCTTCGATGTGCCAATCACAAGCAACTCCAACTGCGAAAATTGTAGGGGCGACTGACCCGCTGTGTCTACGCGCGGCGGTGAGTCGCCCGACGGAGCGCAATAGATGTAGGGGCGACCCAGTGGGTCGCCCGAAAAGCCCAAGAAAACACGAAATATGCGACGATATTCTGCTCGCTGCAAAACTGTCCTGTCGTCAGCCATAAAGCGGGAGGGGCTTTAATTGCGCGAAGACGCTGGAAAACTCCCCTTCCTTCATTGTGGCGCGCGCGTTGACCCTGCACTATGGCAAGGGGCGGGTCACGTAGACTTTGACCTTCGGGGATCGGGGCGGCAATGCGCGCCCAACGTCGAGTAGCGGACAAGCCTTACATTTTCGCGCCTGCGCCGACAAGGATCCGCGCCCTGCGATTCGCCACCGAAGTGTTATACTCACCCTACCCATTCAGCGAACAAGGACGAGGCTCGCATGACCGCCAACGACAATCGACGCATCCTAGCATATTTGCGCGAACATACTGAAGACATGGTCGAAGACTTGAAGCGGCTGATCGCGCTGGAATCGCCCACAACCAACAAGGCGGCTGTCGATGCGCTGGGGGCGGCGCTGGCGGCTGAATTGCGCCGGCTGGGCGCCGCGGTCGAAGTCATCCCCAAAGACGCGGTCGGCGATGTCTTGCAAGCGCGCTGGAACGCGGGCGAAGGCGGCATCGTGATCATGAGCCATATGGACACGGTTTGGGATGTGGGCACGGTGGCCGGTCGCCCCACGCGCGTTGATGGCGACCGCCTCTACGGCGTCGGCGCTATGGATATGAAAGGCGGCATCGTCATCGCGCTTTGGGCGCTGCGAGCGCTACGGCAACTAGACCTCTTCCCCGCGCAGCCAATCACATACCAACTGAATTCAGATGAGGAGACCGGCAGTCGCCATTCGGCCGCGGAGATCGAGAGTGAGGCGCTGGCGCATAATGTCGTTTTCGTGACCGAGCCGCCTCAGGATGGCGCGTACAAAACGCAGCGCAAGGGCGTCAGCCAATATACCATCACGGCGACGGGGCGGGCGGCGCATTCGGGCGCGGATCATGAGAATGGCGTCAACGCGATTGAAGAGATCGCGCATCAGGTAATCGCGGTGGAAGCGATGACGGATTACAACATCGGCACGACCGCCAATGTCGGCGTCATCAGCGGCGGCACGCGCCCGAACGTCGTGCCGGCGGAAGCGCGGGTCGAGATCAACGTGCGCGCTTGGACCAAGGTCAATCAGGCGGTGATTCACGAGCGAATGATGAGCCTGAAAGCCGTGCATCCGGAAGCGGACATCGTGGTTGAAGGCGGCGTCGGCGTGCCGCCGATGGAGCGCACACCCGAGATAGCGGCGCTGTTCAAGCGGGCGCAGGCGCTGGCGGCGGAAATGGGCGTCACGCTGGAAGAAGGGCGAACCGGCGGCGGCTCCGATGGCAACAAGACGGCGGCGCTGGGCGTGCCCACATTGGATGGCATGGGCATGGTCGGCGAAGGCGGCCACGCGGTCACCGAATACGGCGAGATTTCGTCGCTGCCGGAGCGGGCGGCGATCATGGCGGCGATGCTGCGGGAGCGGCTGTGAGTCGAACAGTGAAGGAGAGACCGATGAGAGGGAACGCGCTAGTCACGGGCGCAAATCGCGGGATTGGGCTAGAGGTCTGTCGGCAGTTGGCGCGGAAGGATTACCGCGTAATGCTGACAGCGCGCGACTTGAGGAAAGCGGAAGCGGCCGTCAATGATCTTGGCCACGACCGTATCCATCCGTTGCAGCTTGACGTCACCGATGAGGCGAGCGTCAGACGAGCCCGCGATGCCGTGGCGCGGCAATATGGCGTGCTGGATGTGCTGGTGAATAACGCGGGTGGGCACTATGACTACTGGCAGACGGCGCTGGCGGCAGATCATAGCGCCGTTCGGGAAGCGGCCGAAACCAACCTGTACGGACCCTGGCGCGTAACGCAGGCTCTCGTGCAATTGCTCAAGCAGAGCGCGCAGCCGCGCATCGTCAACGTCAGCAGCGGCGCGGCCGCCCTCAACAGCCTGGGCGCCGGTCCGCCGGCCTACATAGCCAGCAAAGCGGCGCTCAATGCCTTGACGCGGATGCTGGCGGCTGAGCTGAAAGAGGACGGCGTGCTGGTCAACGCCGTTTGCCCGGGCTGGGTGGCGACGGACCCGAACAATCCCGGCGGGCGACCGATACCGGAGGGCGCGGCCGGCATCGTCTGGGCGGCGACCTTGCCCGATGATGGACCAACGGGTGGTTCCTTCCGTGACGAGCAGCCGCTGGCGTGGTGAGCGAAAGAAAGAATGCGATGGAGAAACTGTGTCTGTTGAAATCAGCTTAGAGCTTCACCAGATTGAAGAGCGCGCCCTTGATCAAAGTTTCTATCGCGGCCTATCGCTTTATGAGAGCGACGCGATTTTCCTGCCCGCGCGCCGCGGCAATCAATTGAGCGCTATGTGCGTCGGCACGTCTTCCGCAGCCTATCATGTAACAGCCAGTTTCGATACTTCCGGCATTGAGCGGACAAGCTGTACTTGTCCCTATGATTGGGGCGGCGATTGCAAGCATATCATCGCCTTGCTGCTCACTTATTTGTTGCAGCCGGAATTGTTCAGGACGGGCGCGGCTCTGCGCGAAGAGCTTATGTCCCTGGACAAGGAAGACCTGGCCGATATCGTTGAACAGATGGTCACTCGATATTTGGGACTCGAAGATATTATCGAGAGCATGATTAACGAAGCCCAGAAAGACTGCTGAGCGATGCGAATATTGAATTGGAATACGGAATTCGTAAGTCCGCGCGCCAAATCGGACAAGTTTGAACGTATCCGCGCGACGATTGCAGCTTATGACGCGGATATCATCTGCCTGACCGAAGCTTATCCTGAGGCACTGCCCGATGGCGGTTATCTGATCAAGAGCAACGAATCGGGGCGGGTGCGAGCGGAAGCGGGCGGCGCGCGCAAGGTGATTCTATGGAGCCGCAACGACTGGTCAGATGTTGACGTTATTGGGTCGCCCGAAATGCCGGTGGGCCGTTTCGTCAGCGCGAAAACAAAGGGCGCGCAAGGCATCGAGTGGACATTCGTCGGCATGTGCGTCCCATACTTCGGCTATCGCGTCAACAAGAAAACTTGGGGCGATGAGGCGATGCGACCCTGGCAAGGCGCGGAGATCTATTTGGATTGTCTGGCTAGCGTGGTTTTGCCGCAAAATCGCTTCGGTAAGCGTGCGATTCTATTAGGCGATTACAATATGCATATTCCGCCGGGCAACAGTTCGCGCCAGACGAAGGCGGTGAGCCAGAAATGCGCGGCGGCATTCGCTGGATGGGAGATGCCAACCGCGGGAGAAATAAACGATCCAGCGCTGGACAAGCGCTTCATTGACCATGTCGCATTGACCAATGACATTGAGTTGAGATCAATTCGCTTCATCAGCCGTTTTGCACGAGACGGCACGCGTCTTAGCGATCACAACGGCGTCTGCTTGGATGTCGCGCCCCTATGACGAGTTTTGCACGGGCGATCCGGTGGCTCGCCCGTTCGCGCAATAAAGGGGATCTTGGGTGTGCGAGCCTCTCAACTCTCGGCGCTCTCGGTGGTAAAATTGTCCTCGCGTCCAGACTGTTGCTTACACGCGATTTGGAGAAATCATGAAATTCGCCCCATTCAAAATCGAGAACTTCTTCCGCCAGCACGAATTCAGCGCGCCTTATGGCATCAGCCAATCGGACGCCGAGCCACTGACGCTGGATGAATTGCTTGGCTATGCCAGCCCCGAACGGCGCGAGCAATTCGAGAAGCTCTGGCTGGGTTATACCGAGACACAGGGGCATCCCGAATTGCGCGCCGGCATCGCTGGATTACACGAGGGCATCGGCGCGGGCGATGTCATCGAAGTGGTGCCCGAAGAAGGCGTCTTCCTGCCGATGAACAGCCTGCTCAATGCGGGCGATCATGTGGTGGTGATGCATCCGAGCTTTCAATCGCTCTGGGAGATCGCTCGCGCGACCGGCTGCGAGCTTTCGTTCTGGCGTCAGCGGCGGACGGATGCTGGCTGGCATTTTGATGTCGACGAGCTGGAACGATTGATCCGCGGCGACACCAGGATGCTGATCATCAACTTCCCGCATAACCCGACCGGTTATCTGCCGCGCCGCGCCGATTTCGAACGCATCATTGAGCTGGCGCGGGAGCGCAATCTGATTTTGTTTTCGGACGAGATTTACCGCTTCACCGAGCATGACGAGCGCCGGCGTTTGCCATCGGCTTGCGAGCTTTACGAACGGGCGATTGTGCTTGGCGGTTTGTCGAAATGCTTCGGCTTGCCCGGTTTGCGCGTCGGCTGGTTGATCACGCGGGACGCTGGGTTGAGCCATGAGCTGCAAGAGATGAAGAGTTATACGACGATCTGCGGCAGCGCCCCCAGCGAAATCCTGGCTTTGATCGCGCTGGAGAATTGGCGAGCGCTGACGGCGCGCAGCCTCGAAATCGTCAAGGGCAACATTGACTATTGCCGCGATTTCTTCGGACGATACCGCGACCTGTTCTGGATCGCTTATCCCGATTGCGGCACGATTACGCTGGCTGAGCTGAATGACGATATGCCGGTCAGCGAATTCGCCGAGGCGGTCGTGGCTGAGCAGGGGGTGATGGTGCTGCCGGCCGATGTCATGCTCTTTGAGGGGAATTATTTCCGGCTGGGCTTGGGACGGACCAGCCTGCCCCATGCGCTGGAGCCCTTCGAGCAATTCATCATTGATCGCTTCAACTAGCGCTAATCGGCGGCGCCCGCAGCGAAAGGTCGTGTTTAGGGGCGAGCGGCGGTTGGCGCCTGCGCAGCCCGGTGGCTCGCCAATAAGACTGGAAAATTCATGACCTCCAAGTACAGAAAAAAGCGCGAAGAACTTGACCGCGACGGTTTTTGCCTGCTGGAAGGCATCATTGAAGACGCCATGCTGGAGCGGCTGCGCCAGGTCACTGATAGCGTGATCGCGCGGCAGGAGGCGGCGCATTTCGAGCGCAACCGGGCGCAGGGCAGTTTGATCCGCGCAACCGAGCATCCCTTCATGGCGCGGCTCGTCGCTTATCCGCCGATGCTGGCGGCGCTGGCGGCGCTCGGATTTCCCGATCCCAAATGGGGCAGCGGTTTCATCATCAGCAAGCCGCCCAAGAGCCCGCCGCTATTCTGGCATCAAGACGCGCGCTTCTGGAACGACCCTGTCAGTTATACGCCGCGGACGATCCAGTGTTTTCTGATGATTTATCTGGTGGATACGACGCCGCAAAATGGCTGCCTGCGCTTGATCCCGGGATCGCATATGAAGCGTCATCGGCTGCATGACGCCCTGCCGGACGCGCATGAAGCGGATCTGAGCCGCGCAGACGATACAGCGCAATTGGCTTTTCGGCAGGCTGAGGGTGAGGTGGATGTACCGGTGAAAGCCGGCGATGTGGTGATGGGCAGCGCCCGACTGCTGCACGCGGCGCATGGCAACCAGAGCGATCAGCGGCGCACCAATATCACGCTCTGGTATTATCCCGAATACGCGAGACTGCCGGAGCCGATCCAAGCTTACCTGGCCGATACCGATTGGCCCGCCGACTGGCACGCTGAGAATCGCGACTTGTTGGCGCCACTGAAGCCGGTTTACGAGGGCGATGCCGAGCCGATCATGCTCAATCGGACGCCGGGACCGCAACTGCGTTGATGGCGTAAAGCTTCGCCTGCTGAAACTCGAATACTAGCCGAACTTGCTGGCCCGCGAGTGCGGTTGGGTCGCGCTCGCGCCAGCGCAAGTCGCATTGCGCGCCGCCCTGCTTTATTGGCAGGCAATCATCCAGTGTGAAGCCGCGCATAGCGCCGCCGTATTCGTCAAGGATGGCCGCGCGAATCGAACCGCTTGGCTCAAGCTCGGCGTTGAGCGTCAAGCGCTGGCTCGTGAGCCTTAACGCTTTCGACTCCAAGGTCGCCGTGCCGCTCGCCGCGGTGGGCACATAGCCAGCGAAGCGATCGATATCCAGCGTCGCCAAATTGAGCGAGCCCTCGCGCCAATTGTTGTGGGGTCCGTTGCTTCCGCCGTAGTAGATCAGAATCGCGCCATCGTGAACAAGGGGTGCCGCCGCGTATACGCAGCCGCAATCGCAGGCGCCATCGGGGTATTCGCCTTCGCCGCGCGGGATGAGCGCGTCGCCCGGGCAGATCCGCCCCCAGTGGATGCTATCGGCGCTGATCGCCAATTCGGTGTCGACCGTGTCCCAATCAGACGCTGCTTCGTCGCCTTTGTGGAATACGGATGGCAGGCCGATAAAGATGTCGCCATAGCGGCAGACTGGCATGGAATAGATCTGGTCGTGAAAATCGGCGCCGCGCAAGATCTCGACCGGCATCGACCAATGGACGAAATCGGGGCTTTCGCTGCGCAAGACGGTGCGGATGCCAGCCGACCAGCCGCGCGTGATGCAGATGTAGCGCTCCAACTCCGGCGACCAGATGGCGTTGTTGTGGCAATCGCCGACGGCGTCGTATTCCGACCATAGCAGCGGCTGCGACCAATGCAAGCCATCGGCGGAGAAGCAGGTCGCCATTCCGCCAGCGCTGGCGTTGCGATGGATGAATTTGTATCGCCGCGCCGGATCAGGGTCGCGCCCGTCTTTCAAGACGCCGCCGGCATGGAGCCCGTGGGTCGCCCGGCGCATGACGAGGTTGTTGGCTGATGAGCCCTCGAAGTCGATGATGCCGAGCGCCGGCTTCTCCCAACGGATGCCGTCGGCGGAGACAGCGTAGAGCAAGCCCTCTTCGCGCTTGGTTTCACCGTAGGGCTGCTGTGGACGTTGCGCCAGCGGCGTTCGGTTGGACAAACCATCATAGATGAAGGACTTGTACCAACACTTGAATATTCCATCTTCACGGTCGTAGATGACGTTGGGGTAGACGTTGTCGAGCCGCGCTTCCCAGCGTTTGGGCGGGTCGGCGAAGTATTCTTCGACGAAAAGGGGATTGGCGGGGTGCTTCCGCGCCTTGCCGAGCTCGAGCTTGGCGTTGGCAGTGGAGGCTATGATGCGGGGATCCAGGAGCAAATGTGAAGCTGACATGCGACTCCATGATAGCAACTATTCATCACAAAATGGTGGGGCGGCCTATCAGGTCGCCCGTACACACGGCAAATGTGCAACAGAACAAACACATTCTACGGCATTAGCCTGCAATTCATCGATTCGCGCATACAGCGTGGTCTGTGGTGCAACGGTATTCTTCTCTGAGCCCTCTGTGTTGCCTCGCTTCCTCTGTGGTAAAGCATCAGAAGTCTCCCGCAAATTGAAGCATCAACAATTTGCAAACAGGATTCGGACAAGCCCTACAGCATTGGCTTTGTGCGATTCGCCTAGTCCCCGGCGTGCACCTTTGCCGCCAGCGCGGTGAAGCGATCGACCATGTCGTCGATGGCGAATTCCGGCTGCCCGATGATGAAAGAATGCGCCTTGTTGTTGAAGTTGCGCGTCCAGTGATCGGGGATGGCGTCTAAGCCGTAGGCGGCGCCGAAGATGCTGCCGGCGCTGGCGGCGGTGCAGTCGTTGTCCAAACCCATCGCCACCGTCTCGCCGATGACCTTGGTGAAATCTTCCCCGCCGATGCGCAGCCCCCAAATGGTCAGGGCGACATTGTTGATCGTATGCACCGGGTGCATGCCGGCGTAGCGCTCATCGGCAGCCGCGCGGGCCGCTCTATAGTCCTTTATGCCGTCTGCGGCATCCAATGCCCAGCGCGCTTCGCGGGCCAAGACGCAATCGGCTGGTATCTCCGCCAAGCCCGCTTCTAGCGCTTTCATCGGATCGCCCAGGGCAAATGCGGCGGCGATGACGGCGGAGAAATACATGGCGCCGTAGATGCCGTTGCGGCGGCTGCAGATGCTGGCGTTGCGCCAGGAAAATTCAGCCGCTTTCTCGGGATAACCGGGCGCGGCGTATCCCCAGGGGTCTGATTGGATATCACCGATGATCCAGAACTGGGTGGGATTGTCGACTACCGCCGCTTCCCGCGCTGGCACACCGGCTTGCAGATTGGGGAGCACGGGCGATGCTGGCGAGACGGGCAGGTATTTGATCCAGGCGGCGCCGACATCGTCGAGCGTGAAGTCAATGCCGTAATCCTCCAGGATCAGCATGCCGACTTGGGTATAGATGAGGTCGTCATCGGTGGGTACGCCATCCATGTTTGCCGGTGTGAAGGCGTCGCGTCGGCTGGTTTCGTACTTGAATTCGAAGGGACGTTCGGCTTCACGCCAGTAATCGGTCGGCGGGAAGGCATCACCGAGATAGGCGGCCCAGCCTTCCATTTTGTCGGGCGTCCAGAGTTCTACTATCGAGCCGAGCACATTGCCGGCGCAGCGCCCGAGCCAGGCGCCCTCGAGCCGATCGCGGTAGGTCGCCTCGGGCAATTCGGTCCAATAGCGGCGTTCGCCAGGGGGCCGCAGCGCGCGAATCGCGTCCAGATCGTCCGGCTCGGCGGCGCGCAGGTCCGCGTCTTCGGGCAGGGCGCGCAACTCGGCCAGCTTGCCAGCGAGCAACGTCTTGATTTCAGCCATCTTCTCGTCCAAGCCGGCGGCGCCGGTCTCGGCTTTGTGCTGCGCCCAGTAGTTGATGGTGCTTTCAAAGTCTTGCAGGGGTTCAGGGTAGCTATAGGGTTTCATGGGATTTTCCTTAGTATACGGGCGAGCCGCCGCCGCTCCTCTACAACGTTTCAATTGAGTGTTGCCTGTAGGGGTCAGACGGTGGCTGACTCGATACCCAACGAAATTCAGTGGATCGGCGGGCGACATGATATGTCGCCCCTACAGCGATTGGCCACGGGCGGATCGCCTAATCCCCCGCATGTACCTGCCGCGCCAGCGCGGTATAGCGCGCGATCATATCATCCAGAGCGAATTCCGGATGCCCGATGATGTAGGAATAGACTTTGTTGTTGAAGTTCCGCGTCCAATGTTCGGGTATGGCGTCTATCCCGTAAGCGGCGCCGAAGATGCTGCCAGCGGTGGCGGCGGTGCAGTCGTTGTCCAGCCCCATCGCCACGGTTTCGCTGATGACTTTGGTGAAATCATCACCGCCGATGGTCAAACCCCAGATAGTCAGCGCGGCGTTGTTGATGGTGTGGATGCGGTGCATGCCGCTGAAGCGCTCATCGACGGCGGCGCGCGCCCCGCGGTAGTCCTTGATATCGCCGGCCGCATCCAACGCCCAGCGGACTTCACGCGCCAGCAGGCTATCGGCAGGGATTTCGGCCAAGCCCAGCTCGAGCGCCTCGACCGGATCGCCGGTGGCGAAGGCGGCCGCAATAGCGGTGGAGAAGTACATGGCGCCGTAGATGCCGTTGCGCCGATGGCTGATCGTGGCATCGCGCCAGGCGAATTCAGCCGCCTTCTCGGGATAGCCAGGCGCGGCATAACCCCAGGGGTCGGAGCGGATATCAGCGCCGATCCAGAACATGAAGGGGTTGTCGACGATCGCCGCATCCATTGGCGGGACGCCGGCATGCAAATTGCGCAGGGCGACGCCTTCCGCCGTTGCGGCGTGGGGCAGGTATTTCATCCAAGCGGCGCCCACATCGGCGACGGTGAAATCGGGACCATAATCTTCCAGGATAAGCAAGCCCAGCTGCGTGTAGATGATGTCGTCATCGGTAGGCACCCCGTCCATCCGAGAGCGCGTGAAGGTGTCGCGAAGGCGCGTCCGGTATTTGAGCTCGTTGGGGCGCTCCGCTTCTTTCCAATAATCCACCGGCGGGAAAGCCTCGCCATTGTAAGCAGCCCACCGCTCCATCTTGTCGATCTCCCAGCATTCGACGATTGAGCCCAGGATGCATCCGGCGAAGCGCCCATTGATCGCGCCGGTGATTCGGTCGCGGTAGGTCGCCTCCGGCAGCGTCTTCCATTGGCGGCGAGCGCCAGCCGGACGCAGGGCGCGTATGCCCGCCAGGTCGTCCGGCTCTTGCTGCAAGGCGGCGTCATCGGGCAGGGCGCGCAGCTCAGCCAACTTCTCGGCGATCAGGCCGCTGATTTCGGCGACTTTGTCGGCGACGCCGGGCGCGCCGGTTTCGGTTTTAAGCTGCGCCCAGAGATTGATTTGTCGGTCAATGTTTTGGAGTTCGTCGGGGTAGTTGTAGGATGGCATGGGGGTCTCCTATAGACGTGCACGGTTAAGCGGGCGACCCAATGGGTAGCCCCTACAGTTTCGCACGGTTAAGCGGGCGACCCGGCGGGTAGCCCCTACAGTTTCGCGCGCGGTTAAGCGGGCTACCCAATGGGTAGCCCCTACAGTCTCGGGCGACGACTAGCTGCCAGCGTGCGCCTGCTCCGCCAGGGCGATGAAGCGGTCTATGGTGTCGTCAATGGCGAAGGGCGTCTGGTGATACAAGAAGGTATGCACCTTGTTGTTAAAGTTCTTGTACCAATGTTTCGGGATGGCGCTCTTACCGTAGACGGCGCCCCAGATGCTGCCGGCGGTGGCGGCGGTGCAGTCATTGTCCTTGCCCATAGCCACCGTCTCGCCGATGACCTTGCTATAATCGTCGCCGCCGACGGTCAAACCCCAGACCGTCAGCACGGTGTTGTTGATGGCATGCGCCCCGCCCATGACGGTGTAGCGCTCTTCGATGGCAGCGGCGGCATCGCGGTAATTCGCGATTTGCGGCGCCATATCCAGCGCCCAGCGCGTTTCGCGCGCCAGGGTGCAATCGGCGGGTATCTCTTCCAGCCCGATTTCCAGCGCCTCAACCGTGCTGTCCACAGCGAAGGCGGCTGATATCGCGGCGGAGAAGAACATCGCGGCGTAGATGCCGTTGCGCCGGTGGCTGACGTAGGCGTCGCGGTAGGCGATCTCAGCCGCTTTCTCGGGCCAGCCGGGCGCCGCGTATCCCCAGGGGTCGGAGCGGATATCAGCGCCGATCCAGTTCAGAAAGCAATTGTCGACCTCAGCCGCTTGCATCGGCGGCACGCCCTTGCGCAGATTGTCCAGGGCGATGCCCTCGGCGGTGAAAGCGAAAGGCAGGTATTTGATCCAGGCTTCGCCCAACTGGTCGGTGGTGAAATTGAGCCCGTATTCCTCCATGATCATCAAGCCGAGCAGCGTGTAGTTGAGGTCGTCATCGGTGGGCACGCCGTCCATCTTGGCGGCTGTGAAGTCTTCGCGCAGGCTGGTTTGATACTTTTTCAGGTGCGGCTGTTCGGCTACGCTCCAATAATCGACTAGCGGGTATTCATCGCCGAGGTAAGCCGCCCACTCCTCCATGCGCTCGACAGTCCAGCCTTCGACGATGGAGCCGAGCGTGCAGCCGGCGCAGCGTCCCAGCCACGAGCCTTCCAGGCGCTCGCGAAAGTTGTCCGGCAGGGAGGTCCATTGGCGGCGCACCCCGGCTGGGCGCAGGCTGAGGATGGTAGCGAGATCGTCGGGCTCGGTTGCCGCCAGCGCTGTGTCGTTGGGCAGCGCGTCAAGCTCAGCAATCTTTTCGGCGATCACGGCTTCGATTTCAGCCACTTTTTCGGCGACCACGTTGGCGCTGACGCCGAACTCGATTTTTTGTTGGGCATAGGCGTTGATCTTGCGCTCCAACATACCGACCTTTTCTGGGTATTCATACAGACGCATGGTTCTCTCCTGTTTTTAATTGGATTACTGATGCTATAACACTAGGGCCGGTTGTAAGGCTTGTCCGATATTGGGTGATTGACCCGCGATTTTACCCCCCATCACCGAAGGTCTATGTCTGCGTGACCCGGCCCCCTCCCCCATGAAGACTGAGGACAGGACAGTTTTTGAGCGAGCAAAATATCGTCCCGAATTCTACAACTTCTAGGGCTATTTCGGGCGACTCATTGCCGCGCGTAGACACCGCGGGTCAGTCGCCCCTACATCTTTTGCGCTCCGTCGGGCGACTCACCGAGTCGCCCCTACAAGGCTTGATTGGTATTAGCGAAAATCGCCTGATTTTCTGCCCCCATCCCCCAGCCCCTTACCCCAAAATGAGGGAAGGGGAGCTTAGCCCAGTGCGAAACAGTACACAGATTGCGATTTCGTCTCGTTATTAGGATCTGTCATGCAGTATTCTGCCCATTTTTCATGCCGGTCTTGTAATACCAATCAAGCCTTACAAGGCTTGATTGGTATTAGCAGATGAGCGTCTCCA
>JAPPFH010000019.1 GCA_028875185.1 Chloroflexota bacterium
CTATCGTATTGATGTTCAGACCTTTCAACAATCAAGTCATTTCACATAAAGCGTACCATATATTACACCGCAGAACAGCATTGCCGGAATTAGCAACGTTGTCAGTCGCCGATAGAATCCGCTACTGAAATCCGAAATCGTAGATTTCTCAATTTCATTCCTGGTCGAAGCAAGCAATACCAGTGAAAGCATGTATAGCTCTGTGCCACCAAGGATATTCTGAAATTGTATTGTCTCACCTTTCATAATGGACAAGAGGAACGCGATTGAAATGGGAAAGAGAGGAACGATGATAGAGTAACTAATCCAAGTGGTCATGCGCCATTGCTCTTAAGATTGCAGTTTCATCGATTGATATGTTTGCAAAGACCAGTATGACACAGGCTGTCTTCGAACACAATTGCGCCCATTTGGCATTGCCGGTCACTTGGTTTCGCAGGCAACACCAAGCAAAATCGACTCCAACTCGGCGAATGATTCAATCCGCACCAGCCGATTGCGGATGCGCCGCGAACCGGGCGGATCAAGCTGGTACGTGCTGATCTGCCCGCGCATTTCGAGCAGGGCGACGTGCTCGGGCAAGTGGGTGGTCTCCAGCGTCAGTTTGGCATGGCGCAGCGCGATCAAAGCGCGTTCGGATCGCGAGGGCTCCGGGAGCGCGACGCCAGTGTCCATATAGTGGGCGATGTGCTGAAATAGCCAGGGACGTCCCAAAGCGGCGCGCCCAATCATCACGCCGTCGCAGCAGGTGCATTCGAGCATGCGGCGGGCGTCCGCGCCCGAATGCACATCGCCATTGCCGATGATAGGCATCTGGCATACAACGTCTTTGACAGCGGCGATCACATCCCAGTCAGCCTCGCCGCTGTGCCCTTGCCCGGCGAAACGCGCGTGAACGGCGACTGCCTGCGCGCCGACCGCCTCGGCTGCTACAGCAAAGGGGACCGCCGTGACCACGCCATCTTCAAAGCCGCTGCGGACTTTGACGGTCACCGGCACAGCAACCGCCTTCACCACCGCCTCGACCACCGCGGTCGCCGCCTTGACATCGCGCAGCAGCGCCGCCCCACCGCCTTTCTTGGCGATCTTCGGCACCCAGCAGCCCATGTTGATATCGACGATATCAGCGCCGTGATCAACCACGACGCGCGCCGCTTCGGCGACAATCTGCGGCTCTACGCCAAATAGCTGAACAGCGACCGGATGCTCGTCGGCGCGCCAGTCAAAGCGCTGGAGGGCGCGCTCGCGCGAGTTCTTGACGATATTGCTGCTGATGAGCTCCGTACAAACGAGCCCGCAGCCGCCCAACTCACGGCAGAGGCGGCGCAAGGCATAGTTGGTATGGCCAGCCATCGGCGCCAAGAATAGCGGCGTCGAAATGGTGATGTCGCCAATGGGCAGGGGTTTGAGCGCCGTTCCTGTCGCCAGCATTTGTCTCTCGTCAAAGCAATTCTTCGGCCAGGAAGCGCAGAGCGTCGCGCGAAAAGACGCTGACATTTAGCGTTGTGATCGACGAATCGCGCCAGAGTTGCAGGCGGTCGCGGATCCGCGCCTTCGAGCCAACCAAGGCGACCGCATCCACCAGCGCGTCCGGCACTCGGGCGATCGCCTCGCCCTTTCGCCCTTGCAAATACAATTGCTGAATCGTATCGGCGGCGGCATCGAAGCCGTATCGGCAAGCGAGATCATGGTAGAAATTCCGGCCTTTGGCGCCCATGCCGCCGATGTAAAGCGCCAGCGCCGGCTTGATCTGATTGTAGGCGGCCTCCAACTCATCGTCGATCACGACCGTGACTGAAGCGGCGATGTCGAAATCGCGCGCGGTCTTGCCAGCCACCGCCTTGGCGAGTCCGGCTTCGACCGCCGCCCCGTAGGTGATCTGATAATGCGCCGGCGAAAACAGCATCGGCAGCCAGCCGTCGGCGATTTCGGCAGTTAGCTCAACATTTTTGGGTCCAATCGCCGCCAAATAAATGGGCATATCGGCGCGTCCATGGATGATGCTCTTCAGCGGTTTGCCTAAACCGGTCGCATCGCTGCCGGCGTAAGGAATCTGATAGTGCTCGCCCTGGTGCGCCAGTGGCGCTTCGCGTTCGAGTATCTGGCGCAGGATCGCGACGTACTCGCGCGTTTTCGCCAGCGGCTTGCCGTATGGGCGCCCATGCCAGCCTTCGACCACTTGCGGGCCGGAGAGACCCAGCCCGAGCAGGACGCGCCCGCCGGAGAGTTGATCCAGCGTCATCGCGGTCATCGCGGTCATCGCCGGGCTGCGCGCTGGCATTTGCATGATGCCGCTTCCCAGTTGGATGCGCTTGGTCAAGGCGCCGATCCAGGCCAGGGGCGTGATGCAATCCGAGCCGTATGCCTCCGAGGTCCAGACGGCGTGATAACCAAGACGATCAGCTTCGAGGATCAGTTCCAGCGGCAGGTCAACGCGCCCGCCGGAGTAACCGAGGTTCAGTCCCAAGCGCATCGCAGGCCTCCTCGCTCCGATTCCTGCGATTTATCTTGCATGACCTTTGCCCGAGCGGCTAGAGCGGAAGCAATTCACTTGCCGCGCCGCCGCGCCTGTACCCACTTCCGCGCCCAGCTGACCACCGACCGCATCCCAATTATCATGGTTGTGGCGCTAGAATTGAAGGCGACATCGATGAGCTCGAAGACCCGATTGGGAAGCAGCGACTGTATACCCTCATCGAGCCAACCCAAAGAAATAAAAACGACCAGCGCGAGCAGGTCCGGCGCTCCCGCTTGGAAGCAAAGTAAGGCATCATCTTAACCAAGTCGCTGAATGAAACAGCTTAAGGAAGATTCTAGTTGGAATTGCTGTATTTACCAGATTGTTGAGTGGCGCGACCGATACTCAGACAGAATGGTGGGTAATTCAAGCGGCGATTGACTTCGCGGCTTTGACTTATCCCGCCGCTAAAGCTAATATCCTCTACTGACTGACAGCCGGAATGGACAAGAGAATACAGGATGAATGGAAAAGAACTGATAGGCGCCTTGCGCGCCGGGCAGCGCGTCTACGGCACGGCGATTTACTCGCCCTCGCCGATCTGGCCGCGCGTGGTGCAGAACCTCGATCTTGATATGGTCTTCATCGATACCGAGCATACCCCGCAAGATCGCAATATGATCTCCTGGATGTGCAACGCCTTCGCCGCGCTCAACCTGGCGCCGGTGGTGCGCATTCCGGAGCCCGATCCCTATCTGGCGCAGATGACGGTCGATGGCGGCGCGCACGGCATCATCGCGCCCTATGTCGAGCGTCCGGAGCAGGTCAAGGAACTGGGCGGCGCGGTTAAGTTCGGTCCCCTCAAGGGAGACAAGCTGCGGGCGGCGCTGGATGGCGAGGCGGCGCTGGAACCGGAACTGGCTGATTATCTGGCGGCGCGCAATGCCAACAAGGCGCTCTTCATCAATATCGAGAGCGTGCCGGCGCTGGAGCGGCTGGATGAGATTTTGCAGTCGCCCTGGATCGATTGTGTGCTCGTGGGACCGCATGATCTGTCTTGCAGTCTGGGGCTGCCGGAACAATACGACCACCCGGTTTTTGCTGACGCGATCCGAACCATCATCAGCAAATCGCGCGCGGCCGGCGTCGGCATCGGCATCCATCACAACTTCGTCCACCACGAGATCGAATGGGTCAATGCGGGCGCCAATCTGGTGATGCACAGCTCCGATATTTCTTCATTCAATCGCGCGCTGACCGCCGAGTTCAAACGCATCCGCGAAGAGACGGACGATGTCGGGCAGATTGTCGACGAGAACGTGCACTTCTAATCCGATTGATCCCTGAGGGAAAACTGCAATATGTACAAGATCTGGTTTGAAAAGACGGTGCCGGACGCGTACCGGCATATGTTTGAGGATATCGCCGAAGGCATCTGCCCGGGCGCTGAGGCCAAGAGTGATCCGTACCATCGCTTGGCGCAAGCGCACGCTGCAGTTGGTGGCGGGGCCACGTATGACGGTCCCGCCTTGGATGGCGCGCCCAATTTGCTGATTATCGCCCGCACCGGCGTCGGTTATGACACGGTGGACGTGCCCGCCTGCACCGCCCGCGATATCGCCGTGGTCAACGCGCCAGACGCGCCCACTATCTCGACAGCCGAACAGGCGATCACCTTGATGATGACCGTGGCGCGGGACATCAAAGGGATAAGTAATGAGCTCCACCGCATGCTTGAGAGCGGCGTGCGGAAAGACATCTGGGGCGCCTATGTGGCTTGGGAGATGAACAATACCCAGCTCGGCCTCGTCGGCTTGGGGCGGATCGGCGGGCGCGTCAGCGGCATCGCCAAAGCCATCGGCATGAAGGTGGTCGCTTATGATCCCTATGTGAGCGATGAGCGCTTCGCTGAGCTGGGCGTGGAAAAGGCGAATTCGCTGGAGGAACTGCTGGCTGGCTCGGACTTTGTGTCGCTGCATTTGCCGCTGAATGACGAGACTTACCAACTGATGAATGCCGAGCGCTTCGCCCAGATGAAGCCGGGCGCGGTTTTCATCAATGTCTCGCGCGGCGGGCATGTTGATGAAGCCGCTTTGACGGCTGCGCTCGATAAGGGGCATTTATTCGGCGCGGGCTTGGATGTGACCGATCCGGAGCCACCGCTGGCCGGCAATCCCCTGCTGGGGCGCGATAATGTTGTGATCACGCCGCATGTCGCCAGCGCCACCGTGGCGGGCCGACCGCGCCTCACCATTCATGCGCTGGAGCAGGTGGTGCAGGTGCTGCGCGGGGAGCGGCCGCCGCATCTGCTCAATCCCGAAGTGTGGGAAGCGGTGCGGGCGCGCTGGGAGGCGCTGCAAGGGTGATGGATTATGCCCGCCTTTGAATCCAAGCGCGTCCCGACGGACTACGACCTGCTGGCGCCTGATGGTTCCGAGATCCGGCTGCTGCACAATTTGTCCGGCGCGAGCGTTGTGCACTGCTCACTGCCGGCCGGCGCGGTCTCGACGCCGGTGACGCATCGCACGGTCGAGGAAGTCTGGGTTTTCCTGATCGGGGAAGGGCAGGTCTGGCGGAAGCAAGGCGAGCGCGAGCTTGTGCTTGACGCGCATGCGGGCCTCAGCTTGACGATTCCTCTGGGCACACAGTTTCAATTCCGCAATACGGGCGATGTTCCGCTGGAATTCATCATCGCGACCACGCCGCCCTGGCCCGGCGCGGACGAGGCGATTGTGCTGGATGGGGGGCGGTGGGCATTCTGAAAACCGCTCGCAAAATAGGGCGAAGCACGAGATTCGCACCCGTGCTTCACTTGTCAGGCAAGATGCGCGGCGTAGCTAGTTGCCGCCGGTCTCGCTGGTCGCCGGCTCTGCCTCGTGCTGATAGCCCCAGAAGCCGAAGAATCCGCGTTGACGCGGACGCCACTTGCGCCACGGTCTCGAGGCGTCGCTGAGGTCCATATCGAAAGCCTCTGCGATCATCGCTTCATAGCGCTGATTGCGGTCGACGGCCGCCCCATTTATCCCCTCTGTCGCTTGCGCCGCCAAGGTTGATACAACCGAAGCGACATCGCCGTCGTTGGCTTCGATCAATTCCGCCAGCGTCGAGCCATTGAGCAGCGCCCGGTTCAATTCTGCCATGCCCAAGCCCGTCGCCGCCGTAATGGTCTCGTCCATATTCCAGGCGCCAAAGCGTTCGCGAATCGGGTTTCGCCGCCGCCACCAGGGGAAGCGCCGGCGGCGCCCTTCGTTCATGGCTTCCTCGAAGCTTTCTTCCAGGCTGTCTATTTGGGCTGCCGCCCGCTCATTGATCTCGTCGGCCGCTTGCGCCACCAGATCGGCGGTTACGGCATCGACATCGCCGCCGTTGCCGCTAATCAGTTCGCCCAGGGTTGCGCCTTCGCGCAGGGCATCACGCAGCGCTTCGGGCTCCAATCCAGTCGCTTCCTGGACGATTGGCTCGTAGAGCAAAGCCTCTGGACCGCTGAGCCAACGACCAAAGACGGCGAAACCCTTGGGGGCTTGCGCGTCATTGGCGCTGACGGCGGCGGTAAACAGAGCCAGCAACGCGAGGACTAGGGTGAATCGTTTGACAATCATTTTGGACACCTCCTCAGTGTTCTGGTCGATGGGCGCGGGATTGCGCTCACAGACGAACAGCATTGTTATGGAGGCTTGTTTTCAGAGTTTGGCGTCATTGTAAATTGTGTGTAATTTGGCTGTAAAGCGTGTTTGGCGGCGGGAAAAGCAAAGGCGAGAGCAATCGTCGCCCTCGCCTAGATGCTGCTTATGCGGGCAAACTGGGAGCGACGCGGCTTAGTCGTCGTGTTGCGCGGCAACCTTCTCGGCACACTCGTATGAACGAGCGGATGAAGAATCGCCAATACACTCGCGATAACTGTCGATTTTAGCCTGCGCGCTCTCAAGTGCGGCTTCCAGTGGCATATCTTTGACCACAACATTGTCGAAAGCTTCATTCAGCCAGCGTATCGCCGACCAGACATCCGCTTCTGGGAAGACGATCCTGTCCTCGTCAACCAATTGCCGGACTAAATCTTGGAAGAATTCCGGTCCGTTCGGCGCGATGGCGCTGGTAACCTCGTCGCGGTTTTCCAGATCGGTGCGCGCTGGCATGCCGCCGAAGATATCAGGCCGTCTTGACAAGGATCTAATCCAGTCGTAGCAAGCCTGTGGATAGGCGGTCTTGGCGTTGATATAACCAAGCCCGACAGAATAAGACAGGAGCGCGGTCTCGCCATAGTTGGGAAAACTGACCAGATTGTAGCCCGAGTCCTTTTGAAGAAAGTGGTCGCCTAAGTCATCAATGAAGATGGGATGATCGACTTGCCTTATGCTCGAGGTCATGTGCAAACCGAGATTCGCGTAATCGCTGATGCCTTGACGGGCGTAGTCCAAGACTTTGCGCATCGCCGCAATGGTTTGTTCCGATGATAGGTCGAAGGATGTCGGTCTGGCGCTGAGATCCAGCGGGAAGCCGCCGTTGGCAGCGATTAGCAGCAGGAGATACTGGTTTCCCGAGCTGGGGCGAAGGACCGCCTTTTCGTCTTCGCTGCTGCTCCAGAGCGTGCGCAAAGTCCGGTCGAAGTCATCGGCTTGCCAGCCCGTCGACGGGAGCGGCAAGCCCTGCTCCTCGAAGGCGGCGCGATCGTAACGCAGCGCCAACGGATATATCGCGAGTGGATATCCCCACAAGACATCCTGATACTGCGCCTTCTCGAGCGCTGCCGGGACGAAGTCGCCCAGGTCAAAGGCCTCATCCGATTCTGTGAAGGGTTCAAGCCGGATGAGGCTGGAAATCGCCATCTGCGCCAGCCCCTTGTCATCGCCGTAAAGGCAGTCAAATTCGTCCTCATATAGATTCCAGGAACCGGCCAGCGAGCCGATTTTGACGCGGCCGATATCGGGATGCTCCCGTACGAACGCCTTCGCATATTGCTTAATTGGTCGTTCCAGGCGCGATGGCGAGCTGTCCGTCAAACCAAAGCGGATGGTGATGCCGTCTATCGGGGCGAAATCAGACGGCGGCTTCTCGATGGTGATTCGCGCGTCGTAGGCGGCGGCCTCTTCAAGAGCGGCGCGAATGGATTGCTGGGATTCTCGCAGAATTTGCTCGATACTTTCGTCTTCAATTTGCGCAAAGTCGTAGGGCAGGCGATTGATGTAAAGGCTTTCCATCGGATCGAAGGCCTGAGGCAGCAACGCTTCATGGACCTGGCGAAAATTGACGAAGTGGTCTTCGTAGCCGAAACTGCCGAGAGCTTGATCATAAATATCTTGACGCGCTGGCATCCCGCCACCGTATTCGCTGACCAGTTCAAATCGCCCTGTCAGGAACTTGGTCAAGGCATAAGACAGTTCCGGGTGCGTCGTCGCGCTGCTGACGGCGAAGCCATCAATTTGCAGAATCGTATGCCCGCCCGGCAGCGCCGTATACTCGAACTCGTGGCGCTCGCCCGACGACCAGGAGCCCCAATAGCTGGTGAGCAGCCCGGCGTAATCTTGATCCCAAAGATGGTCTTCAGATTGGGCATACCAACCGTCCGCCCGCGCGGATTTCAATTGCTCATAGGCGGCGCGCAGACCGGCGTGGTCAAGTAAAGGCATTGATTCGCTATCGATTGAAGGAAGGCCCGCGAGGCTAGCGGCGAAATACGGCGCATGCGCATAGGGAGATTGCAGCGGCGCGACCCCCGTTTTCCTCATCAAGTTTTCCATAGTCTCGGCGAAAGTTCCCCAGGTCCAGTCCGCCTGAGGATAGGGCAGGCTCGCGCGGTCAAATACGTCTGGCTTGTAGCCCAACAGTCCCAGCCGCCAACTGGCCGGCATCGCCCAGGCGCCGCCGTCCCACTGAAATGCGTCGCGCACCTTGGGATAAATGGTCTCCGCCATATTAAATTCGGCATCGGCAGCGATGTAGGGCGCCAAATCCAATACAAGCCCGGCGCGCGTGTCAATCGGCGAAAGCCCTGAAATAGCGAAAACATCAGCGGCGCCCGCGAAGGATGCCAGATACGCGAAAGGATCGGCATCTTCGCCTGCATGCTCATAGGGCAATGTCGGCGGATCAACCACCACCACATCCACATTGGGGTATGCTTCTTCAAAGGGGCGAAAGAAGCTCGTGGTCAACAGATCCGGCATTGGCCAGGTTGGCGCGAAAGCGATAACGATCTTTTCGGCGGCTTCCGCTGTTTGCGCCGCCGCTCCGGGCGCGCTCAGGCAGAGGAGAATGAGCGCAAGACAAAGGCTGAAGATCTTGATTTGGGGCTGTTTCTTTCCGCGAGCGATTAACATGAGCGTCCTTCCCATTGCTTTCATCTTCATCATAGGCGAGATTACTGGGAATGCTCACTAAGTCTGGCTATTATGCACAAGTCAATTGCTGATATTATCAGTTATTTCTGAGAAATCCTGATCTTCACTGAGCGCTTAACAGCCAAGCCGCTTGGGCGCACGCTCCTAAATTGACCGCTTGCAATTGCGCCCTTAGCCTCGCCGCCCCCCAAGCAAATCAATGAACTTGATCGTCGCCTGTATCCCGTTGTAGAAGTTCTGCAAGACGATATTCTCGTTGGGTCCGTGCGCGCGGCCGCTCTTCAGCCCGTAGCTCATGATCACGACTTCCTTCGCCACTTTCATGCATTCGAAAGTTATTGGCACACTGCCGCCGGCGCGCTCGAATACCGGCTCGACGCCCCAAGCGTAGGCGTAAGCCGCGGCCGCCGATTGCATCGCCAAGCCGTCGACATCCAGCAGTACGGCTTCGGCGCCCATGCCACCGAACTTGAAGTCGATAGTCACCGTATCCGGAGCGATGCGCTTTATATGCTCGACCACGCAGTTGAGCGCGCGCTCGGGATCCTGACGCGGAACGAGACGGCAGGTAATCTTGGCGAAGGCGCGCGCGGGCAGCACCGTTTTCATGCCATCGCCGGTGTAACCGCCATGGATGCCATTGATCTCTAGCGTCGGGCGCGCTCCCAGCCGCTCGGGCAAGCTATATTCCGATTCACCCCAAAGCGCCGGCGCGCTAACGACATCGTCCCATTCCGCTTGCATGTAAGGCTCGACCTTTTCCAGCAGGGCGCGGTCTTGCGCCGTTACCGCCGCCACATCATCGTGAAAGCCAGGCACGGTTACTGCGCCGTTTCCATCATGCAGCTGCGCCAGGATCTCGCATAGCGCTTGAATCGGATTGTGCACCGAGCCGCCCCAATGCCCGCTGTGCAAATCGCTGACCGGCGCGGAAACATGCAATTCAAGCGCGGTGACCCCACGCAAGCCATAGGTGAGGCTCGGCTGATCTGGCGCCAGGATCGCGCCATCGGAGATCATGGCGATATCGGCCGCCAGGCGCTCGGGATGCGCCGCGATGAAGGCGTTGATGTTTTCGGAACCGGACTCTTCCTCGCCTTCCAGCACAACTCTGATATTGACCTTGGGCTTGGCATCGCTAGCCAGCCACGATTCCACCGCCTTCAAGTTGGACATAACGTGCAGCTTGCTATCGACCGCGCCGCGGCAATACAGTTTCCCGTCTTTGATGGTGGGCTCGAAGGGCTCAGTGACCCAGCCGTCAGCGACTTCGGCCGGCTGCACATCATAATGGCAGTAGATCAAAATCGTTGGCGCGTCGGCGCCAGCGCCATCCCATTCGCCCAGCACCAGCGGGCAGCGCCCCTCCGGCATCAAGATGACTTCGGCGCGATCCATGCCGATACGCAGCATCATCTCGCGCAGCCACTCGGCGGCGCGCGCCACGTCTTTCGCGTGCTGCGGCTGTGTGCTGATCGTGCGGATGCGCAGCAGCTCCTGATACTCGTCGAGGAAGCGTTCCTGATTCGATTTCGCGTATTGATATGGATTTACCATAGTCCCGTTCCGCCTTGGCGCATTTACTGGCTAATGCCCGCATCATACACCAGACAAGTGAGGATTCGTATGCGCTGGATTGTCGGTCTAGTAAAATCGGCGGAAGTGTTAGAAACTCTATTGTTGCCCCCATAGTTTGACATCGAGAAACCCATACCAACATGACATTCAAAAACCTGCAATTAAACAGCGCCATGCTGCGCGCGGTTAAACGCGTCGGGTATAGCGAACCAACACCGATTCAGCGGCGGACCATCCCTCATATCCTGAACGGTCAGGATATTGTTGGCTGTGCCCAAACGGGCTCCGGCAAAACAGCCGCTTTTGCTTTGCCTATCGTACAGATGCTGGAGCCGGAACGCGGCAAACGGCGTATCCGCGTTCTTGTGCTGGCGCCCACCCGCGAATTAGCCGCTCAAATTGATGAAGAATTCGGTAAATTCAGCCACGAGAGCTCCTTACGCCACGTGGCGATCTTTGGCGGCGTCGGCCAGCAGCCGCAAGTCGATTCCTTACGGCGCGGCGTCGATATCGTCGTGGCGACGCCTGGACGCTTGCAAGATCTGATTGACCAGGGCTACGTCCGGCTGGATCAAGTTGAATACTTCGTGCTGGATGAAGCCGACCGCATGCTGGATATGGGCTTCATCAATGATGTCAAGCGCATCATCAAACGCTTGCCGAAAGCGCGCCAGACCATGCTGTTTTCAGCAACGATGCCGCAGGCGATTCAAGACTTGAGCAAGAGTATTCTGACGGATCCCGTCAAAGTAGAAGCCAATCCACATTCGACCACGGTCGAGAATGTCGCGCAGTCCATCTATTTTGTAGAAGGGGGAGACAAGCGCGCTCTGCTCAAACATATCTTGCAAGATCCGGCTTCCGTGCGCGTTCTGGTTTTTACGCGCACCAAGCATCGCGCGAACAGGCTGGCGCAGCAATTGAACCGCGCCCGCATTCCCGCCGAAGCGATCCACGGAAACAAATCGCAGACGGCGCGCACAAAGGCTTTAGCCAGGTTCAAGTCGGGCCAAACCGCCGTCCTGGTCGCGACTGATATCGCCGCGCGGGGCTTGGATATCGAATCCGTGTCCCACGTCATCAATTTCGATTTGCCCAATATCCCGGAAAGTTATGTGCATCGCATCGGCCGAACCGCGCGCGCCGGCGCATCTGGTATCGCGTATTCATTCTGCGATGTCAACGAACGGAAGTTCTTGCGCGATATCGAATCCCTAATCCGCCAGCCAATCGCGGTGGTCGGCGAGCATCCGTACATGTCAACGATCAAACCGCCACAAGCGCCGACCGCCGAACGCAAAGCGCCGAACGGAAACCGCAGCCGGCGAGGACGGCGTTCACGGGCAAGAGACCGTTCCCGCGTTTCGCATCACCGCGCGAGTTAACAGAGCCGGGCATACAGCCTAGCTCGACTGCCAAGCGGAGGAGCAAGACATGAGCGACTTGCAGCAGCCCAAGGTCGTCGTCATCGGCGCGGGCAGCCTATTCTTTGGCCGGCAAGCGATTTGGCAGATGACGACTTCGCCGCATCTCAATGGCGGTACGCTGGCGCTTGTCGATAAAGACCCGGCGCGCATCGAGAAGATGGGGCGGCTGGCGGAAATGGCAGTTGCGGAAACCGGCGTTTCATTGCAGTTGGAGACGGCTTCCGATTGGCGCGATGCGCTCCCCGGCGCCGATTTTGTCGTGCTCAGCTTTGCCGCCGATACCGTGCGATATCGCGGGCTGGATTGCCGGATCAGCGAAAAATACGGTGTGCGCATGTGCAGCGGCGATACGATTGGTCCTGGCGGCATATTCCGCGCCATGCGAGAATTGCCGCTGATCATGGATTGCATCTCCGATATCGAGCGCCTCTGCCCCGAGGCTTGGGTCATCAACTACATCAATCCGAGCGCGGTCCATGGCATGGCGATCGCGCGATACGCGCCAGAGGTCAAGAGCTTCGCCCTTTGCGATTCTCTGCACATGCCCCATATCAAGATGCGTTATGCGCAATACGCCGGTCTCATCAGCGAGGCTTCGGAATGGAATGCCGCGCTAGACGCCGACTTCGACCTGCGCATCGCCGGCGTCAACCACTTCACCTGGATGTTGCAGGCGGAATATCGGGGCCGCGATATTACCGCGCCAATCGCCGAGCGCCTGCGCCGCGGCACGGCGCATCAATCGATGGATGGCGACCTTAGCGCGAAGGCGCTGCATAACGATGCCATCGGCTATCAGCTCTACGAGATATTTGGCTTCGTACCCGTCTGCGTCTCGCATACCAAGGAATACGTCCGCTTCTATCAAGGGCATGGCCTGCTGCCCGATGAGATTCCGCCGCTGCTGATTTGGGAGACGGATACGCGTTATGCGCGCCATGAGGCTATGTGGCAGCAGGTCGATGACTTCATCAGCGGCGCCAGGCCGATAAGCGAATTCATGACGGCGCTCGGTCCGGACCATGCCACTGACATTATCGAGAACATGGTCGGCGGGCTTGATCGTCCCTTCTACATCAACACCGCTAATCGCGGCGCGGTAGACAATATGGCGGACGACGCCTTTCTCGAATTGCTCTGCGATGTCGATATGGGCGGACCGCGCCCGCGCCCGGTCGGCGAGATGCCGCGGGGATTGCGGGGCATGCAGGAAGTCGTGCTCGATACGCATGAACTCACGGCGGAAGCCATCGTCAAAGCCGATTATGGCTTGCTCCGCCGGGCGCTGATGACCGACCCGCTGACCAATTCAATCGCCGATGCCGATGCGATTCTGCGCGAGCTGCTGGCGGCTGAACGCGATGCCTTGCCCGATCAATGGTACATCGGGGGCTTATCGCCGGCATTCGTCGGCTGAGGTTTCCCCGTCTCCGCCGAGCGTATCGCTGCTTGGGCGACGACCAGCGACATATAACCATCCCAAGCCGAGGGACCGGTCGCTTCATTCCGCCGTATCGCGTCGATCCAATCTTGTACTTCATCAACGTAGGCTTGGGGGAAGCGCTCGGGCCAATTTGGCGTAATAGCGCGGGAAAGCGTCCCCGATTGGCGCAAAGCCGGGCTCGGGTGGCTGGCGGTCGTCAAGCGTCCCGTTTCGCCCGTCACCTCAACAGTCACTTCGTAGCCATAACCGGAGTCGCCGTTGTATTCCAGGCTGCCGATGGCGCCACTCTCGAAGATCACCTGAATATCAGCCAGGCGCGCGCTTCGCGGACGGGCGGGGTCGGCCGGCGCCCACTGCACATAGGCGCTGCGGATCTCGTCGCCCATAATCCAACGCGCCGAGTGAATATCGTGGATCAGCGAATTGGTGATCACCGATTCGATCGTCAATTTGCGGCGGAAGACGGGATTGATATGTACGCCGCGGAACTTCAGCGCCGCGCCGATTGCGCCGCCCTGCAGCAAGTCGACCAGGTCTCGGTGGGCATGGTCATACTCACGCATAAAGCCGACCTGCAGCAGGCGCCGCCCGACAGCCAGCTCGGCTCGGACGACGCGCTCGGCATCGATCATAGTCGTCGCCAGCGGCTTTTCACAGAGCACTGGCTTGCCCGCTTCCAGGCAGGCGATGGCGAAGTCGGCATGGGTGTGGTCGGTCGAGGCGATTAGAACGGCGTCCACAGTTGGGTCGCTGATTAATTCGCCGGCGTCGGCATAGACGCGCGCGCCACCGCAGCCGGCCGCCACCGCATTCGCCCGCTCCTGGTCGATATCCATCACGGCGACTACCGTCGCGCCGAGCGTGCGCCGCATCAGATTCTCGGTGTGCACGCCCCCGATAGCGCCGGTCCCGATCACGCCGACCTTAGTATTCTCGCTGCCCATGCCGATTGTCCTCTCCAACTGTCCGATTTTCTCGGCTGCAATAGTCCGCGGATTCTAACAGCGTAGCCCTCCAACGCAAAACCGGGCGCCGTACATGACCGAAGTGGTTGTCTTATCGATGAACGTGCCAGACTCCAAATTCAATCGTAGCGAAACCTGTAGGGGCGACTCTGTGAGTCGCCCTAAAGCGCGCATAATGACATGAGCGGGCGAGTCACCGCCTCGCCCCTACAGAGTCTTATATTTTCGGATTGGTTTCTTTGTACAATCTTCGCCAACCGCGTATCGCCTTAAACTGCGCCATTCTTGTTTCCCCGCCTGCTTGACAGCCACCAGCGCAACTCTTATGATGATGCGCGAAATTATTTGCCATCCAGCCCGAGGATCCTGCGCCTATGTCCGCGCCGCCAGTTTTGTTGGCAGTCGATATTGGCGGCACCTTCACCGACATTGTCGCCCTCGATCAGTCTAGCGGGCGCGTCACGGTCGAAAAGCTGCTCACGACCTATCCCGATCCGTCGGGGGCGGTGCTGGACGGCCTCGCCGGCTTGCTGGAAAAATCAAGCCTTGCGCCCGAATCCATCCGCTATGTCGTGCATGGGACGACGCTGATCACCAATACCCTGATAGAACGCAAGGGCGCGAAAACCGCGCTATTGGCGACCGCCGGTTTCCGCGATGCGGTCGAGATCGGCAACGAGGGCCGCTACGATATGTACGACCTGGCGCTGAAGAAGCCGCCACCGCTGGCGGAGCGCCGCCTTCGCTTCAATGTGCCCGAGCGCATGCTGGCTGATGGTCGCGTCTGGCTCGCGCTGGATGAAAGCCGTCTGCGCGAAATCTGCGCGACCTTGCGCGCGGAAGCGATAGAAGCGGTCGCCATCTGCTTCCTGCACGCCTATACCAACCCGGCGCATGAGTTGGCGGCGCTTGCGATCGTCCGCGAAGAGTTGCCCGCGGTTTCAATTTCAGCCTCGCATCAAGTGGCGCCCGGCATGCGCGAATTTCCGCGCGCCTCCACCACCATCGCCAACGCCTACGTCCAGCCCATCACCGAGCGTTATTTGGAGCGCGTCGCTGAAGGCTTGAAGGCGAGCGGCATCGAGGCGCCCTTGAACATCATGTTGAGCAGCGGCGGCACGACCACAGTAGCAGCGGCGCGCGCTTTACCCGTTCGGCTGGTGGAGAGCGGACCTGCCGGTGGCGCGTTGGCAGGCTTGTATTGGGGTCGCTTGCTGGGGCAGAAGGATGTGCTCGCCTTCGACATGGGCGGCACGACGGCCAAAGCGGCGCTGACACGCGATGGCGAGTTGACGATAAGCCATCAATCGGAAGTCGCGCAGGTTTATCGCTTCAAGCGCGGCAGCGGCTTGCCCTTGATGGTGCCGATGATCGAAATGATCGAGATTGGCGCCGGCGGCGGCAGCATCGCCCATTTGAATCCGCTGGGCTTGCCGGCTGTCGGTCCACAGAGCGCCGGCTCCGCGCCGGGTCCAGCTTCTTATGGCCGGGGCGGAACGGAACCGACCGTCACCGATGCGGACCTGCTGCTCGGCTATCTCAACCGCGATTATTTCGCTGGCGGGAGCATCAAGCTGGATGCCGCAGCGGCGCGCGCGTCTTTTGCCGATTTGGCGGCGGCGCTGGGTCTCTCGCTGGAACGCATGGCTTGGGGCGTACACCAATTGGTCAATGAGAATATGGCGGCGGCCGCGCGCGTCCATGCGGCTGAACGCGGGCTGGAAATACGCCGCTACTGCATGGTCGCCACTGGCGGCGCCGGACCAGTGCATGCCTGCGGCGTGGCTGCCGGGCTGGGCATCAGCCGCATCATCATCCCGCCGCTGGCCGGCGTCGGCTCGGCTTTTGGATTCCTAACCGCGCCCATCGCCTTCGACTTCACGCGCAGCTATGTCGCCAAACTGAGCGAGCTGAATTTGACCGAGCTCAACGGCATCCTGGCTGACTTAAGGCGCGAGGGCGGACGCATCGTCGAGGCGGCAGGTGTACCAGCGGCGGAGATCAATGTGCGCCTCAATATCGACATGCGCTATGTCGGGCAGGGTTACGAAGTGCGCGTGCCCTTTCCGATGGAGACGCTGACCGAGCGGCACATCGGCCAAATGCGAAGCGCATTCGAAGACGAATATCGCGCCTTTTACGGTCAGCTGGCTGACGGAGTGCCGATCGAAGCCGTGAATTGGCGTGTGCTGATAAGCGGTCCCAATCCGCGTATCGAATTCGAGCCGCCGCAGGCAAAGGTGATGAGGGATGAGGCCGTCATCGATCGCCCGGTGCGATTCGCGCTGGATCAGGCGCCGCAGCACACGCCGGTATTCCGCCGCGAGCAGCTTGGCAATTCTTGGTCGGCGCAAGGTCCCATGATCATCGAAGAGGCGGCTTCGACCACAGTCGTCGCGCCCGGCTGGTCCGCGCGGGTGGCTGAAGGTGGCTGCTTGCTGTTGACGCGGGGACAAATATCATGATGACAGCGATCTGGGTTTCCCTTGCGCAACAAAGTAGATTTGTAAGGGCGATCCGGCGGGGAGTAACAGAATAGTGTGGAGATTCTCCTTTTGGCAAACACTGTACAGTCTTTACCACAGAGGACACCGAGGAAACACAGAGAGCACAGAGTTTTCTGTTCGCCTAGAAGAGTTCTCAAATTGTCGGAAGTAGCGCTTCTGCGGGAGAGAGTGGATGTGAATCGACACAAAGCACAGAGAATAATGGCTGAGTCCTCTGTGTTGGAGGTCAGTGTCCACGCGACCCTCTGTGTTGCCTCCTTTCCTCTGTGGTGAAAATATGCGCGGTTCTCGACATAGGGCGATTCTCAGCGGATTCCGGCGGATCGCCCTTGCGGACTAAATTGATTAGGTAGATATCGGTTCATCTTACATGATCGATCCCATCACCCTTGAAGTCATCTGGAGCCGCCTGATCTCGGTGGTCGATGAACAGGCGGCGGCGCTGATTCACTCATCCTTCACCACAGTCGTGCGCGAGGCGGGCGATCTATCGGCGGGCGTCTTCGACCGCGAAGGCAATATGATCGCCCAATCAGTCACCGGCACGCCGGGGCATATCAATACAATGGCGAATTGCGTGCGCAAGTATGTCGCGCCCAATTATCCCATCGATAGCTTGGACCCGGGCGACACGCTGGTCACGAACGACCCTTGGGAAGCGTCTGGTCATCTCTTTGATTTGACCATCGTCTCGCCGGTGTTTTATCGCGGACGCGGCGTCGCCTGGTTTGCAAATACCTGCCACGCGGTCGATATCGGCGGCGCCACAATGGGCGGCGACGCACGCTCGCTCTATGAAGAAGGGCTGGCCATCCCGCTCATGAAGCTCTTCAAAGCGGGTGAAGCGAATAACGAGCTCTTCGACATCATCCGCGCCAACGTGCGCGTGCCCGATCAAGTCATCGGCGATATTTACGCTCAAGAGGTCGGCAATCAAGTGGGCGCGCGAAAGCTGCTCGAAATGCTGGAAGAATACAACCTGCCTGATATCGAGGTGGTTTCGGACCTAATCCTCGACCGCACGGAAAAGGCGGTGCGCGCCGCAATCCGCGTCTTGCCCGATGGCACATATAGAAACACGATAACGATTGACGGATTCGACGAGCCGCTGACCATCGCCAGCGCCATCATAGTCGACGGCGACGAGTTGACAGTCGACTACGACGGCTCGTCGCCGCAAGTCGATCGTGGCATCAACGTCGTGCTGAATTACACCCACGCCTACACCACCTATACGCTGATGGCGGCTTTAGCGCCTGGCATCCCGAATAACGAAGGCGCGTTTCGCCCCATCCATGTGCGCGCGCCGCTGGGCTCTATCCTCAACTGCGCGCGTCCGGCGCCGGTCAGCGCCCGTCATCTGATAGGCCACTTCGTCAGTCAACCGCTGCTGACGGCTTTGGCGGAGATCGTGCCGGAGCAAGTGATCGCCAACGGCTCGGCCGGGCTTTGGAATACCATGATGGATGGCTCGGACGAGAAGGGTGACGAATTCGCCTATGTCTTTTTCTCGGCTGGGGGCATGGGCGCCGCCTATGATCGCGATGGGCTATCGGCGACGGCTTTCCCCAGCGGCATCATGGGTGTGCCGGTGGAAGCGATTGAGACAGCCGCGCCCCTCTTGATGCGCCGGCGCGAGCTGCGGCCCGACTCTGGCGGTCCCGGGCGTTTTCGCGGCGGCTTGGGGCAAGAGATGGAGATGGAGATCATCACCGGCGCGCCCGCCAACCACTCCTGCATGTACGATCGCACGGGCAACCCGGCGCTGGGTTTGCTCGGCGGGGCGCCCGGCGCGGCCGGCGAAGTGCGGCTCTCGGATGGCGGCCAGCCCCATCCCAAGAGCCACTACGTCTTGCAGCCGGGGCAACGCGTGATCCTCAAGTTGCCGGGCGGCGGCGGTTTCGGTCCGCCCAATGAGCGTGACCCGGCGCGCGTCTTGGCTGATGTCCGCGGGGGTTATGTATCGGTCGCGGCGGCCGAACGCGACTATCGCGTCGCCATCGACCCGGCATCGATGACCATTGACGAAAGGGCGACGTCCGCGCTGCGGCAGGAGCGGGAGGCATAATGTCGGGACCCTACGATGTGATCGTGGTTGGCTTGGGCGCCATGGGCTCGGCCGCGCTATACCAGGCGAGCGCGCGCGGCGCCAGGGCGCTCGGCATTGACCGCTACCAGCCACCGCATACGCTTGGCTCCAGCCACGGCGATACCCGCATCACGCGCGCGGCTATCGGCGAAGGCGAGTTCTATGTGCCGCTGGTTCGACGTTCGGACGAGATCTGGCGTGAACTGGAATCAGGCAGCGGGCTCACGTTATTTCATCGCAGCGGCGGCCTCATCATCGCGCCGCCGAGCGCAAGCGCGACCTTCCATGGCGAAGAAGACTTTGTAGAAGCATCGGCTCGGGTGGCGCGGCGGCACGGCATCGCCCACGAGGTCATCGACGCGGAGGCGATCAAGCGGCGCCATCCCATGCTCAAGCCGCGCGCCAACGACCGCGTCTACTTTGAGCCGGGCGCCGGCGTCCTGCGTCCCGAGCGCTGCATTACGGCGCAGCTTGACCTGGCGCGTCGAGCAGGCGCGGCCATCCACACTGGTGAAACTGTGACGAGTTATCAGGTGGATGCCGCTGGCGTGACGGTTACGACTGAGCGAGGCGCATATCGCGCCGAAAAGCTAATCTTGTCGGCGGGCGCCTGGATGGCCGATCTGGCGCCGGAAGCGTATCGCGCTGGCATGCGCGTCTGCCGTCAGGTGATTTATTGGTTCCAGGCGGAAGAAATCAGTCAATTCGATCCGGAGGTCTTTCCATGGGTGATCTGGATTGGCGATACACTGGAAGAGTTTTGGAGCGCCTTTCCGGCGCCGCGCGATGGGGTGGCGGGCGTCAAACTTGTGACCGAGCAGTACCATACAGCGACTCACCCGGATGAGGTCAGCCGCGAAGTGACGGCGGAAGAACGCGATGACATGTACTATCGGCTAACCCAGCCGCGTCTCGCCGGCTTGCGCGATATGCTGATCCAGGCGGAGGTTTGCTTGTATACCGTCACGCCCGATGAACATTTCGTCATCGACTTTCATCCGGCCTCCGAGCGCGTGGCAGTCGCCTCGCCTTGTTCCGGGCACGGCTTCAAGCATTCGGCGGCCATCGGCGAAACCCTGGCGCAGTTGGCGCTGGACGGGGAGACGGAGTTTGATATTTCGGCATTTCAACTGGCTCGCCTAATCGACGAGCGGGAATAGTTTTGTACGGGCGAGCCGGTGGCTCGCCCTTTGGAACGCGGCGTGTGTGATGGCTCTTACATGGGTCAGCCACCGCCGACACTGCGGGTCGATCGCCCGCCTATAAGCAGGAACGTAGGGGCGACCTATCAGGTCGCCCACAGAACCAACGACACAAGGAAAATTGAACATGCGACTCAAAGGCAAAACCGCAATCGTGACCGGCGGCGCGAACGGCATCGGCGCCGGCTGCGTCCAGCGCTTGGCGGATGATGGCGCCAAAGTCGTCATCGCCGATATCGACGATGCGGCCGGGACCGCGCTCGCGACAGCGTTGGGCGATCGGGTCATTTACGTCCGCTGCGATGTCGCCGAACGCGCGTCGGTCGAGGCGCTGTTTGACGCGGGCATCGCAGCCTTCGGCGCTGTCGATATCCTGGTCAATAATGCCGCCTTTGTGCACAAACCGGGCGTCATCGCCAACTTTCTCGAATACAGCGAAGAATCCTGGCGTAAGACGCTGGCGGTGAATCTGACCGGCATGTTCAATTGCTCGCAGGTTGCCGCTCGGCTGATGGCGAAGCGGGGGCAAGGCGGCGTCATCATCAATATGAGCAGCGGCGGCGCCTCGCGCGCCCATCGCCATATGTTCGGTTACGACGCCAGCAAGGGCGGCATTGAAGCGGCCACGCGGGCAATGGCGCTCGATCTGGCCGGGCTGAACATACGGGTGAACGCCATCGTGCCGGGCAGCACACGCGTCGAGCACGGCACATCGGTCGGTGATTCGCCGAACCCGCCGGAGGCAGTCATCCCGCTGCCGCGCCAAGGGACGCCAGCTGATATCGCGGCCGCGATCGCGTTTCTGGCTTCCGATGACGCCGCTTATATTACGGGGACGCGCATCGTGGTCGACGGCGGCATGGATGCGCAACTGCGCAGCCCGGCGGTGGATTACAGCAGCGATTTCAGCGAGTATCTATAAGGTTGCGACAACGCGCCCGGTATCATCGCTGCGATAGCCGCTCTGCGCCCCCAATTCCCGCTTGAAATCATCGTCTCGCAGCAGGTCTAGCAATGCCTGAATACCTGCATTCTCCAGGCGCCGCTTTGGAATCGCTAGGTCGAAGCGTTCCCAGGTCACCCCGATGAATTCCAGCCCCATCGCCTCGGCCGCGCTGCGCAAGCCCATGCCGCAATCGCCGATGCCATCAGCCACCGCCGCCGCCACCGCCAGGTGCGTATATTCTTCATGCTCATAACCGGAGATGTCAGCGGGCGCTAGCTGATGCTGTGCCAGGAGATGATCGAAGAGCACGCGCGTGCCCGCGCCCCGCTGCCGATTGATATAGCGCAGGCCTCTAAGGTCGGCGACGGACCTGATGCCTTTGGGGTTGCCAGTGGGCAAGATCAAACCCTGCTCGCGCTGGGCGAAGGTCACCAACTCGATCGGCTCGTCCGGCAAATAGCGCTGAATATAGGGGACGTTGTAGCGCTTGGATTCGGGGTGGAAGAGATGACAGCCGGCGATATGCGCTTCGCCGCGCCGCAGCGCAATCAATCCGCCGACTGAGCCGACATTGATCGATACAAGCCGCCGGCTTGAGGCGCGGAGGCGGATATGCGTCGCCAGCAGGTCCAGCATCGGGTCGTGGCTGCCCATGATCAGCAGCGTATGCTTGATGAGAGACAGAGACCGATAAAGAGAGACCATCAGCGTACCGCCGCGATCGACTCCTTCGTGGAAGCGCGGGATATGCGCCAGCCCGTCAGCCTCGACCAGCGAGGTGATGACGCCAGCGCCGCGCTGCAATGGCGTCGCTTGAAGACTCCCGTCAATTTCAGCCAGCGCCACGCGCAGGAAATCGTCATCGCCGATCGGCGAGGCGATCTTTTGCGTCGCCACAGCATCGACAGTGGCCGCTGCCGGCGGCGTGAGACCCAGCCATTGCCGTATCAGCGGGATGATGAACAACTCGCCGGTGAGCGCAGCGCTGACGGGGTAACCGGGCACGCCGATGATGGGAATTCCTGAGGCAATGCCGATGATTACCGGATGCCCCGGGCGCACGGCGATGCCATGCGCTAGCGCCTCGCCCAGCGCCTTGATCGCGTTTGCGGTGAAGTCGTGGCTGCCCGCCGATGAGCCAGAGAGGATCAAGATCAGATCCGGGTTTGAAGCGGTCGCGTTGGATAATGCGGCGCTCAACGCGGATTCATCATCGGGGACGATTGCCGTTGCGCGCGCGTCGCCGCCCGCGTCGCGGATCTGGCTACTGAGAATCAAGCTGTTGTATTCGATCAGTTGCCCGCGCTCCGGCTGCTGCTGAATTGGGACGAGCTCGCCTCCAGTCGGGATAATCAGGACGCGCGGTTTGCGCCGCACGTTCACCTGCTGATGGCCGCAGCCAGCTAAGGCGCCCAAGTCCACCGGGCGCAATTCATGGTTGACCTGCAATACCGTTTCGCTGGCGACCATGTCTTCGCCCATCAAGCGCACATGCTGCCAGGGCGCGGCGGCGGCGTAAATCATTATGGTCGATTCGTCAGCTTGGTTGACATTCTCGATCATGATGACGGCATTGGTGTCGTCAGGCAGCGGATCGCCCGTGTTGACCGGGAACGCTTCCGACCCAAGGCGCAAGGGCAGCGCCCGCGTCTCGCGCGCCGATATGGTAGAAGCTGCGGACACCGCGTAACCGTCCATGGCGGCGCAGTGAAAATGCGGCGACGACAAGCGCGCCCGGGCCGGCGCCGCTGTCACGCGGCCCAGCGCCTCGTCCAGCGGGACGGGCTCGCCTGGCAGCGGCGCCGCTTTTCCGGCGCTGGCCAAAGCCGCTTGCAGCTTCGCTCGCGCTTCGTCCAGGGGAATGTCTTCGAGAAAAATTCGCCGCTTCGCCATTGGTCCTTTACCAGAATATAGGAACGATTCGTCAAAAGACCCGATCGCTCAGCGCCAGGCAGACGCTCATAAAAGCCGCGCCTCAATTATGGCGCCCGCTTCAATGCCGCCAGTATTCAGCGGCACGCGCAGCAAGCCATCGGCGCCGATCAGCGTGAAAATCAGATTGGATTTGCCGAATATTGGTTCAGCCATTGTCCCGCCATCTTCGGCGAGCGTCAACTTGACTGGCAGCCAGTCTTCGCGGCCCGTCACCGAAGCGACGCGTTGTGACAATCTGGCTGTGCGGGTGGCGGGCGGATGTGGCTTCCGCCCCAGGTGGCGGGCGATCAGATGGGGCAAGAGCTGCCATGCCACCAGCAGCGCCGAGGCCGGATTGCCCGGCAAGCCAATGACCGGCTTATTGTCGCAGACGGCGATGATGGTCGGTTTGCCTGGTTTGGTCGCCAAGCCATGCTGCAAGACGCCGGGCTCACCCAATCCATTGATGACATCGCGCGTGTAATCGCGCGCCGAAACGGAACTGCCGGCGCTCAAAAGCAGGATATCGCAGCGGGCAAAGCCGGCCTTCGCGCGCTGACGATAATCCGTCAAGGAATCAGAGGCGATGCCCAGCCGCAGCGGCGCGCCATCATGCTTTTCCGCCAAGGCGCTCAGGGTGTAGGCGTTGATGTCGCGCACCATCCCCGGCGTCAAAGTCGCGTCCGGCGGCGTCAATTCGTCGCCGCAACTGAGGATGCCCACACGCGGCATCGCCAAAACATTGACTTCGTGAAGGCCGACCGCGAGCAAGCCGCCGATATCCTGGGCGCGCAGCCGATGCTGGCGCGGCAAGACCAAGGCGCCCGCGATGATATCTTCGCCGGCTTGGATGACATTCTCGCCGGGCGCGGCGGCGCGCAAGATTTCAACTTCGTCCTCATCGATGGCTTGCGCGTATTCGACCATGACGACAGCATCCGCGCTCGCCGGCAGCATGCCGCCGGTATGGATGAGCAGGGCGTCGCCGCCAGCGATGTCGACCGGCGGCGCTTCGCCCATCTTCAACTCGCCGCGCAGCCGCAGAATTGCCGGCAGCGATTGGCTCGCGCCGAAGGTATCGGCGGCGCGCAGGGCATAACCATCAACCGCGCTCTTGCGAAAAGCGGGAATCGGCTCGGGCGAAAACGCGTCGGCGGCGAGGACGCGGTCCAACGCGGCGGCGGTCGCCATGATCTCCCTGCGGGGCTGCGGCTGCCAGCGCCTGTCCAAGAGCGCTAGCGCATCGGCGACTGGAAGGACTTGGAAGAACTCGGGAGAGGGCATGGCGTTCTGATCCTGTCCAAACCACTTACAACCGAAAGCCTGATAACAATATTACCACGAGGGCGGGCAGCAAGGCTCGCCCGCAACAATCGCAAGGATATTTATATGCAAGAGCATTTATTGTGCAGTATGACTGAACTTATTTGACTATTATAGTAGATTATGCCACACTGATTTTGCAGTTGCATTTCACATCGTTATAGTCTTAAAGGAGAAAGTATCATGTTCAGTCGCACGATTCGCATCTTCTTTGCAGCGCTCTTTGTGTTCTGTGTTGTGCCAATGGCTGCTTTTGCTCAGGACGATGGCAGTCCTCCCGCTAATCAACCGACTAGCGTCGAGCAGATGATCCCCTTTAACGTCTCTGATGTTCGTCAGAATAATCCTACAGCGATACAATCGCTTCGGGAAGCGGGTCTGTCAGACGCAGAGATAAATGACATAAGAAGTAACGTAGCGGCTTCATCCGCTAGTATAGGTGAGTATACTCAAGCTCAATCAGACATGACGCGCTGGTTCCTTCGTCAGTGTGATGTTGGGCGGAGGTCTTGGATTGTCTTTGATATCGGTCCTGGTGGGCTTGGAACGCTGACGACTTACCAGCAATTTTCGAATCTCACCACGATAGTCGTAGATAAGGAAGAAAATGCCTGTCCTGTTGATGCAATCTGTGGGTTTATTTCATGGGTGCAAAGACCGGGCTTGGCGCCGTACCTATGGGGAATACGCTACAACGGTCCTGTCGCGGCTCGCTACTCATGGTGTTCGCGTTAATTGAGGAGTGCAGCATTGCATCGTAAATCAAGGTGCTAGAGAAGTTGTTGTGCCCGTCCTGGCGTACTATCTTAGAGTCGCTGGACGGGCACGATGCAAGTTAGAGGTCGCAGTATGTCGATAACCACAGGCTACATGGACGATGATGAAGATCCCTTCATTTATTTCAATAAGGCGGAAAGGAAGCGCTTGCCGGTTTCGGATGAAGCGCTCAACATCCTAATTTCCGTTGCCAAGCAATGCTACCGAGTCCTGCATCCGATAAAATCAGGGATGAGTGTGCAGGATTGCTGGACGCAATTCGTGCGCAGCAACTACTGCGCTTTTTTAGTTGTACAACGGATTGACCGTGTCGGTAATGGGGATCTCGCTGCCTTATACACTAAGTTCGATATTCCGCATCTTGAAGATACGCTGCCCGCCTTGGTTACGGCATACGAACAGTGCCGCTCAATCTGGACCAATACCGATTTCGATGATGTCATAGAGGTGCATGCTGTGTTGGACGACATCGGCGACAAAATGTATCCCGATTGTTTCGATCGGGATGTCTATCAGCAGTTAAACGACTTCTTTGCGGATTTTTTGTCTGGCGGAGAATTCTCCTGACCGCTGAGATCTCGCTTCGCCAAGCCCAGCCGCCAGCCGTGGGTATAGACGCGCATGCCGCCGCTGCGCGCGTAACCGACGACGCAGATGTTCCAGGCTTGCGCCAATTCCAGCGTGACGCTAGTAGGCGCTGTGCGGCTCGCCACCAGCGGGATGCCCATGCGCCGCGCCTTGCCCAGCATCTCCGAGCTGATGCGCCCGCTCGTCAGCAGAATCCGGTCGCGCGTGTCGATGCCATCCAGCAGCGCTTGACCGGCCACCTTGTCGACGGCGTTATGCCGCCCGACATCTTCGCCGCTAAGCAACAGCCCGCCCTCGCCGCCGAGAGCCGCTGTATGCACGCCGCGCACGGCATTGTACAAGCGCGCCGCGCCCTGCAGCTGCCGCATCAAGCGGAGGATGCGCGCGGGCTCGGATTGGAAGGCGGAATCGAGCGCGGGAAAATCCTTGGAAAGTTCTTGCCCGGTCACGCCGCCGCCGCAGCCGGTCGTCAGGATCATGCGGCGCGGGAGCTTAACTTCGCCGCGCGTCAGCATCACATCGGCAACCGCGTTCGTGCGGTTGAGTTGCAGCAAAGCGATCTCAACGGCGGAATCAATTACCGCTTCGTTGTAAAGGAAGCCGACCGTCAGCGCTTCCAACTGCACTGGGCTGCACATCATGGTCGCCAGCGATTCGCCATTGACGTAGATCGATAGCAATTGCTCGTCAATCACGCCGCCTTCGATCTGGCGGATCTGGTCGCCTTCGACAACTTGATAGGTGAAGGGCAGCGCGCCGTCGAGTTTTTCCCTCGCTTTAGTCGCCATCGCCTTCACCTGATTTGCGCTTCTTTCCGCGCCGCGTCTTCTGGCGCATCTCATCGGCGCTCCAACCTTGCTCCATACCCCATTGCGCCTTTGGCTTGAGGGCGCCAGTCGGGCAGACGCCGATGCACTGGCCGCAGAAGACGCAGGGCGAGTCGGTCATGGCGATATCAAAAGCGGTGGCGACCGATGTTTCATGTCCGCGATTCTTAAGCGTCAGAGCGAAGGTGTATTGCGCGTCTTCGGCGCAGACTTGCACGCAGCGCCAGCAAAGGACGCATTGCTCGTAGTCACGCACATAAAAGGGATTGTCGTCAATTAACGTATGTTCACGTAAATGCGCATCAGGGAAGCGCGCTTCGTCAGCGGCGTAATCGCCCATCATCTGCTGGATCTCCGGCGCTTCGTCCAGATTCACCGAAGCGTTCAGCATTTCGAGGATGGTGCGCCGGCTGCGCTCGACCCGTTCATTGCGCGTTTCCACTTTGGAATCGGCTTGGCATTCGGCGACGCAAGCTGGCTGCAAGACGCGCCCGCCATCGACATCGACGACGCAAATGCGGCAGAGGCCGTTGGGCGTGGTCGCTTCGTGGTAACAGATGACCGGGATGTCGACGCCGGCTTGGTTTGCCGCGTCGAGGAGGGTGGCGCCTTTGGGGATCTCAAGCTCGGTTCCATCGAGCGTTAGCTTAATCACGTTTTCAGCCATGCTGTTGTCCATTCGCCTTAAACAACTCCGGAAACTGCTCAATCGCGCTCATGACGGCGATGCCGGCGGTATGCCCCAAGCCGCAGATGGACGCTTCCGTCATCGTCAAGCCGATATCCATCAGCCGCTCGGCATCGCCCGCTTGTGGCGCATCCAGCCGCTCGAGGATTTCGACTTGGCGTTGCGTGCCTAGCTGACAAGGGAAGCATTTGCCGCAGCTCTCGTGCTGGAAAAAGCGTCCCAGCCGCTTCAACATATCGCGCAGGTCGGTCGTTTGATTGAAGACCATGATCGCGCCCGAGCCGAAGGTGCTGCCGGCTTCCCGCAGATCCTCGAAGGTCAGGCGCACATCACTGTCTTCGGGCTTCAAGAACGTGCCGGCCGCGCCGCCCATGAGAACCGCCTGCAATTCACCGATGACCCCGCCGCAGACCTCGTCGAGGAAGTGGCGCAAGCTGATGCCCGGTTTGATCTCGTAAACGCCCGGGCGCGCCACGTGCCCGCTGACCGATACCAGCTTGGGTCCGGCGCTGCCGTCGCTGCCGATTCCCCTGAACCAGTCGGCGCCCTTCGATATGATGCTGGGCACAGCGCAGAGCGTCTCGACATTGTTGACCGCGGTCGGCTTTCCGAAGAGACCGAATGTCGTGGGGTAGGGTGGTTTCATGCGGGGGAAGCCGCGCTTGCCTTCGATCGCTTCAAATAGCGCTGTTTCTTCGCCACAGATGTAGGCGCCGGCGCCGCGCCGCAATTCAATGTCTAGCTCGTCATCATCGCCCATGCTCGCTCCCCCAAGCAAACCGGCCGCTTGCGCTTCGCGAATCGCGTCCGCCAGAATCGCGGTCGCCTTGGGATATTCGCCGCGGATGAAGATGATGGCTTTGTCCGTGCCCACGGCATAAGCCGCCAGCGCGATGCCCTCAAGCAGCAGATGCGGGCGATGCTCCATCAACACACGGTCTTTGAAGGTGCCTGGCTCGCTCTCATCGGCGTTGCAGACGATATACTTGATATTGCCGTCCGCGCCGCGGGTGAACTTCCATTTCAAGCCCGTAGGGAAGGCGGCCCCCCCACGCCCGATCAGTCCGGAGGCTTCGACCTGCGCGATCACCTCTTCCGGCGACATTTCTGAAATAGCCCGCCGCAGCGCTTTGTAGTCGCCATACTCGGCTAGCGTCTCCGGCGCGGCTCTAAGCCTAGGATTGAGCAGCGCCGAGCGATTGTCGCCCGCCGGCCTGAAATACTCGCCCGTCCATTCGCCGAGCAGCGCATCCACCGTTACATTTGGCAGCGCGACATCGACCTCGCCGCGCGCGCTCGCCAGCGCGGCCGGCGCGTAATCGCACATGCCGAGGCAAGGCGAGCGCTCTACGGTGTATTCGCAATCGGCGGTCGTCTCGTCCGGCGCGATGTCGAGGCGGGCGCAAGTTTCGCGCAAGACGTCGTCAGCGCCCTTAAGCGCGCAGGTCGGGTCGGTACAAATGCGGATAATGCGGCGGCCGGTTGGCTGATCGTGGAAGAGCGTATAAAAGCCTATCACGCCGAAGATATCGGCTTCCGGCACACGCAGCAGGTGCGAAATTTCGTGTACATGTTCGGGGCTGATGCTGCCGAAAGCGCCTTGCACATCCCAGAGGACTGGCAGCAACGCTTCGCGTCCGCGGCTTTGGTACTTCGTAAGAAGCGTATCGACGCTGGATTGAATCGTCATAGCCACATTGTAACAGATTGTGGTGGCTGCAATCTTGGCGGCTAATCTGCCGCACGGAGCAGAAGCTCCGCTTCCGCAAGTTCTTCGGGCGTGTTGAGATTGACGAAGGAGCGCCCCAACGGGTCAAAGGCGGCGTAGTCGGTCTCGTCAAGATAACGCACACGCATCTGGCCATAAAAGCGGATGATCTTCAGCCGGTCCGCCGCCAACTGTCGCGCGATGGGTTCGATGCAGGTTTTCTTGTAGATTGCGTGCAAACCTTGCGGATAACCGTCGACGGTCGGCACGACGATGTCGATGTCTTCGTCCATTTGCTCGACCATGTAGCGGAGCAGGCTGATATTGACGAAGGGCATGTCGCAGGCCAGGACCAGCACGTCAGGTCTCTTCGCGCTAAGGAGCGCGGTATAGATGCCGCCGAGCGAGCCCTTGTTCGGCAAGATATCCTGGCGCATTGGCAAACCCAGGCGGGCATACTGCGCAGGCTTGTTCGTTATAAGGATCGTGTCGGCTTGGGCCAGGTCAGCGCTGCGCCTGATGACATGCTCGATGAGCGCTTTGCCGCCGAGCTCGACGAAGGCTTTGTCGCGCCCCATGCGCCGGCTTTGCCCGCCGGCGATGATGGCGAGGGAGAAGCTTAGGCCTAGCCAAGTGGCAGGCTTCATAACCTAGACTTCAGGCCCGACAATCGCTTCCAATTGCCCAATAAGCGGTGGAATGTGTTCAGTCACAGTTTCCCAAAGGACATCGTGGTCGATTTCATCATATCTATGTGCGATGATCAGCCGTATACCCTTAATTTCTCTCCAAGGAATCTCGGGAGTTTCCGCCTGTAATTCGTCCGAAATCTTGCAGGCAGCTTCACCTACAATTTCTACAGCTCGGTCAAGAGCGAGACGAAATTGATCGTCGGAATCAATGTCATCGCGAGTTCTTCCTTCAGCGAATTGACACGCGAGTCTCGCGTGATCCAACATATGCTGAAGACGAGCCTGGTCGTTTTCACGGCTCTTTTTCATAAATAGGCAATGCGCTATCAATAACATCTTGGCGAAAATAGCGGCTAAGCGACTTGGGTGTACACAAGTCAACGCGTCGGCCAACAATCTCTATCAGGTCGGTTACATGTCGACCCATATCAAAATAGCTGATACGCGCATCGGGCATGTATTCGACCAGCAAGTCAATGTCACTCTCGTCTGTCAGTTCGCCACGCGCGGCCGAGCCAAAGACCGACAGGCGGCGTATTGGCTGCGTCTCGCAATACGCGCGAATCTTTTCCAGCGGCAGGTTAATCGTGACGGTTTCGCTCACGGTTACATTCTCTTCAGTCAATGGAGTCAGCGCTTGTCATCTACTAGAATGCGCTGCAATTCGGCGATGAGATCTGGGATATCAACGACGACTGTATCCCAAACTACCTCAAGTACGACATCGCGATAGTTGTGAATCAACCGATTGCGCATGCCTACAATTTTCGCCCACGGAATCTGTGGATTTGCCGTCCTACATTCAACGGTCACCTTGCTGGCTGCTTCTCCTACAGTTGCAAGTACATGCAATAACGCCAATTGCAATCGCCGGTCGCGCTCAAGGGAAAGACGAGTTTCTCCGCCTGACTGTTCCCGCGCTTCCAAAGCCCAATCCAACATATCCCGCAAGTGGATAGGATCGTTTTCAGGACTTCTCTTCATAAATCGGTCTTGCGCAGTCTATCACCTGTTGACGAAAGGTCTTGCGCAATTCTTCTTTCATGCGGAGATCTACCTTCCGCCCAATTAGATTGCCAAGGTCAATTTCATGCCCCGCAAGTGTCAAAAGCGTAACTGTTGTCCCAGGACGATATTCTATGAGCAAATCAATATCGCTCTCATCTCTGAGTTCGCCTCGCATCGCAGAGCCAAACAGCGACAACCGCGCTATCGGCTGCGTCTCGCAATACGCGCGAATGGCTTGCACCGGCAGGTCGATAGCGACGGGCTCGCTCATGGTTTCAGGTTATCCAATCGCTTGTGTCAGTGATTTTCATCTTCAAGTATGCGTTGCAATTCGGCAAGCAGCGGTGGAATATATTCGGAGACCGTAGTCCAGACTATGTTCAAATCTACCGCATAATAGACATGAACCAATTTGTGCCGCATACTTATGATTTCAGTCCAAGGAATGGCGGAATACGCTCGTCTTGATTCCGCCGTTACGTTGTTCGCCGCTTCGCCTATGACTTGTAAAGTTCTGGTCAACGCCAAACGCAGGGCTACATTTTCGTCGAGGGAAAGGCGCGATTGACCGGAGGCGATGCGCTCAGAGGTTTGCGCCCAATCCAACATATGACGAAGACGGGTCGGATCATTCGCCAGCGTCTTCGGCAAAGACAACTGTCGCTCCGGCAAGGATCTGCTGTTTACTAGTTGGTTCAAGCTCGTTTGGCGTACGCAAGTCAACTGCGCCGCCCAGAATCTCGCTCAATATGCGTTCTTGCCGCGCCATATCTATATATGTTACGGACGCATTAGGAAGATACTCTACCAGCATTCCGGTTTCCGTTTCCGGTCGCAACCAGGCATCAAAGCCCGATCCTAGCAGTGACAACCGCGCAATTGGCTGCGTTTCGCAGTAAGCGCAGATTTCTTCGACCGGCAAAGCAAGGGGAGCCACTAGGTCGCTCATGATCTTCCCTTAACATCAACTAAACAAACGCTTGGCTATTCTAGCGTAAAACAAGCTCAATGCACATAGCGCACGGGGTCTTTGATCGCGCCTTGCTCTTCAAGCGCGGTCGCCGCCCGCTCCACCTTCTCGAGCTTGACCGCTGCCATCTTGAAGTCGGGGATCTTGGCGCGCGGGTCGATCTTGTCCAGCGTTAGCAAATTGGCGGCCGCCTCGACGAAGTGGAAGGGCAGGAAGAGCGTGCCGGCCGGCGAACGACCGGTGACCATGACTTGGCACTCGACCGAGCCGCGGCGCGAGGTGATGCGCAGCCAATCACCGGAGACGACCTTCAGCGCGCCAGCGTCGGCCGAGTGCATCTCGACGACTGGCGCCGGGAAAGCCTCTTCCAGCCGCGAGCTGCGCGTCATCGTGCCGCCATGCCAGTGGAAGAGCACGCGCCCGGTCGTCAGATGATAGGGATACTCGTCATCGGGCAGTTCGCTTTCCGTGCCGTATTCCAACTCCCAGAATTTGCCTTTGCCGCGCGGGAATTCATCTTCGAACAGGTAAGGCGTGCCTGGATGTTCGGCCGCTGGGCAGGGCCAATGCACGCCGCCTTCTTCATCCAGCCGGGCGTAACTGATGCCTTGGAAATCGGGCGTCAGCGCGCGCATCTCTTCCCAGATCGCTTCTGGATCGCGATATTCAAAGCCGGCGCTTTCCTCGACGCCGAGCTCGGCTTCCATGCGCTTGGCGAGCGCGCAGATGATCTGCCAATCAGGCAATGACTCGCCGACCGCCGGCAATGCCTGACGGACGCGCTGTACGCGCCGGTCGCTGTTGGTGAAGGTGCCTTCTTTCTCGGCGAAGCTGGCTGAAGGCAAAATCACATCGGCCATTTCACCGGTTTCGTTCAAGAAGATATCGATGCAGACCAATAGATCCAATTCTTCAAGGGCGTGCCGCGCGTGCGATAGGTTCGGCTCGCTCATCATCGGGTTCTCGCCCATGACGATCATGGCTTTAATCTGCCCCATGAGCGCGGCATCAACCATCTCGGTGACGGTCAAGCCCGGCTGGGGATTCAGGTCCGCGCGCCAGGTCGTTTCAAACTTCCGCCGGATATCTGGATCGGCCACCGACTGATAAGCGGTGTAGACATTGGGCAAGCCGCCGCTGTCGGAGCAGCCTTGCACATTGTTCTGCCCGCGCAGGGGATTCAGACCCGTGCCCGGCTTGCCTGCGTGGCCGCACATTAGCGCCAGATTCGTCAGCGAAAGCGCGTTATCGGTGCCATGCGTGCTTTGGCTGATGCCCATGCCCCAGTAGAAGGCGGCGCGCTCGGCGGTGGCGTACATGCGCGCAGCTTGACGGATATCGTCGGCGGGCACGCCACTGATCGTCTCCGCCCACTCCGGCGTGCAGCGCTCCAACGATTCGATATAAGTTTCGAAGCCTTCGGTGCGCGCCTCAATGAATTCGGGATTGAAGAGATTCTCGGTAACGATGACATTCGCCATCGCTTGAAAAACGGCAACATCAGTGCCCGGCTTTTGCCGCAGCCAGAGCGTCGCGAAGTCGGTCAATTCGATTTGGCGCGGATCAATCACGATGAGCTTGGCGCCGTTCGCTCGAACCGCCTTCTTCAAGAACAGGCTGATGACCGGATGCGTCTCGGTGGTGTTGCTGCCGGTGACGATGAAGGTGTCGAGGTGTTCCATCTCGGCGATGCTGTTGCTCATGGCGCTTGAGCCGATCGCCAGCTGCAAGCCGGTCACGCTGCCGGCGTGGCAGAGGCGCGCGCAATGATCGACATTGTTGGTCTTCATCACCGCGCGCACCCATTTCTGAAAGACGTAATTGTCTTCGTTGGTCGCTTTTGCGCAGGCGTATGTCGCGATGCTGTCGCCGCCATGCTCGCGTACAATCGCGGACAGCTTGTCGCTGATGGCGCCGAGCGCTTCATCCCAAGTTGCCTCGCGGAAATTCCCGCGCGCGCCATCGCGGATCAGCGGTTTCTTCAGGCGGCGGGGATGCGTGGCGAAGTCGAGCCCGAAGCGCCCTTTGACACAGAGATTGCCGAAATTCGGCGCGGCCTCAAATGGCGCCTCGACGCGGTAGATCTGTTCGTCCTTAATGTGGAGATTCATCTGACAGCCAACGCCGCAATAGGGGCAGGTCGTCCGGACGATGGAATCAGGTCGCAGTTTGTTCATAAGTCCCCTCCCCAAGCCAATTGTAATCGCAACGGCCGCTTTGACCAAATGCGGTCAAACGGGGTAGTGGCGAAAGCAGTGGATGCGCCAACATCGCCTGGCAATGTAGGGGCGACTTATAAAGTCGCCAGAAAACTTTACTATGGAAAGGCGGGCGACCTGTTAGGTCGCCCCTACAAGGCTTGATTGGTATTAGCAGATGAGCGTCTCCATAGCTC
>JAPPFH010000083.1 GCA_028875185.1 Chloroflexota bacterium
ACGCTCTCGGCCGCCCAGGGCTCGGGCACGCCAATCGGGTTGATGCGCATCAGGCGGTCCCAGGTCATCTCGGTCACGCGGCTGGGCGCGTCGCCGGAGATCTCCAACGGGTTGAAGGCGCTCAGGAAGGAAGTCGTCGAGGTGATCAGCGTCTTGTCGTCGCCGGTCGGCTCGATGCCGATCCAGGTCCAGAAGTTGTGCACGCCGATGCCGGCTTGGGTCACGATGCTATCGGGATTGAAGACTGTAGTATTGACCACCTGCGGCGTCAGCGGGTGAAGGAAGTAGGCGTTGATCATATCGTTGCGGATGATCTGCTGCGCCTCGCAGATGAGTTCCAGGCGCGCTTCCTTGTCGGCCACTTCCACGCGCTGCGCTTCAGCCAGCGCGTCATACTCGGGGTTGTCGTACCCGATGAAGTTGTAGCCGCGATCGCGCACGCTGGAGTGGAAGAGGTTATAGGTAAACTCATCCGGATCGGAGCGCTCTGGGCGGCCCACCATGCGCCAATACGTCATCTGGAAGGGACGATCGGCGGCGGTGCTTCCTTCGATGCGGCTGAACCAGATTTCATCGATCAACTGCGCCCAGGGGATGGCGCGATGTTCGACATCAAGCCCCAGTTCGCGCATATTCTCGACGACCAGGCGGGTGGTCTCATATTCGACCGGGCGCTCCGCCTGCGTCACCGAATGCACGATGATCGGCGGAACCGCTTCGCCCATCGACTGCGATGCAACCGGCAGCGCAAGCGCCAGCAGCATCATCGCCAAGACCGCTATGCTTACAAGTTTTCTGCTCATGGTTTGCTATTCTCCTTACAATTCACATGGCAAGATTTACGAAAAAGCTTGGACGCTTTTAACATTACTGATTTTAACCCACCTCCTTCGACAAATGACCTGTCAATTCCCGACATGTTCCAAGTATGACGTTTATGCTAGGACAATTGCAAGCGCCCCAGTTCATGCAGGGGCGTTTCGCTGAAACGCCCGATGCTTGGATTCGTCTCCGCGGGCGACTCGCCGCCGCGCGTAGACACCGCGGGTCAGTCGCCCCTGCACGCATTCGAAAGCGGCTGGGGATGGGATGACAACACAGCCTGTCAAGAAAATCCCAGACTTCCGAATCCATCGCAATAGCGAATCTGAGCCTTGGGCGAAAGCGCGTCCAGCCTCTCTATGACTGCGCGCGCTTCATCGCCACTGAGCAAACGCGGGTTTCCGTCGCCGTCCAGCAGGGCGGGCTGCAGCGAATATCGCGCCGCTCCTGGATCCGATAGATCCGCTAGCGCGATCACCGTCTCCGACCATTCACGGTTGCGCCGATCCACATTTACCGAGTAAGGCGCGTTGCGGCTGACCGGCGTCTCATGCACCGGTCCCCGATTGTGATGAAAGACGAAATTGCCCAAGCTGTAGAATATCGGCTTGCCGCGATGCACCTCGACCGCCTGCAAGGAATGCGGATGATGCCCGACGATGACATCGGCGCCAGCCTCAATCAAAGCGTGGCCGACCTCAATCTGATAATCGGCGAGACCATCCTGAAAGCGCGGGCGCCAAAATGGCGGCACGCCCCAATGCAGCGCCAGCACGACGAAGTCCGCTTCAGCGCGAGCCGCTTCAATCGCGGCGGCTGCTCTGTCCACATCTTCCTGCCAGGCGCGCGTGAAGACATAAGGCGCGCTGCCCGGCTGCTCCAGGCTCGCTGGCGGGTCAAGGTGATAAGACTCGGATACCTGAATTGGCGCGACGCCGGGCCGCCCGGCAGCCGCGGCCGACCCCGGTCCCAACGTGGAAGCCGCGCCGAGGAAGGCGACTGTGATGGCGCCAACAGGGATGTACTCAGGGCGCCAAGCCGCGTCTAGATCCGCTCCCGCGCCGACGCAGGGCAAGCCTTGTTCACTCAAATGCCTCAAGGTATCGAAGAAAGCGACCTCGCCAAAATCCCACATGTGATTATTCGCCAGCGTCACGATATCGAAGCCCATATCAACGACTCCGGACAGCAGAGCCGGCGGCATGCGCATATTGATCCATTTGTCGATTGGCGTCCCGCGCTCGGATACCGGCGTCTCCAGATTGCCGAAGGCGATATCAGCCGATTGCAGAAGCGCCGATACCGCCGCCAAATCCGCCCTCTGCGGCAGCGCCTCCTGCAAAAATATATCGCCGACCATCGCTATCGTCGCCATTGTTTCGTTATCCCTCCCATCCGCCGCAAGTGGGACGGGGCGGTCAAGCGCCCAGCTCGCTCAATTAAGCCCCCTCCCTCTATGGGGGCACGGAGCCGCGCCACGTAGACACAGGCGGTCGGGGGTGGGGGTCTCCCTACACCTTTGCGCCGCCCTTGTAAACAGCGGCGATCTGGCGCAGATTCCGAATATCGACCAAGGGGTCCGCGTCTAGCAGCAGCAAGTCCGCATACTTGCCCGCCTCCACCGTGCCGATCTCGTCAGCCCAGCGCAGAATCTCCGCGTTGTTGCGCGTGCCAATGGTGATCGCTTCCATCGCCGTCAAGTCGTTTTCAACCAGCAGCTCAAGCTCGCGCGCCATGGCGAACTGATGCGGCGCCAGCGGATTGCCGCCGGCATCGGTGCCGATGCCCAGGAAGATGCCTTTTGCCCGCGCCAGGGCGATGGTCTTGCGAATCTGCTTAACGCCCTGTTCGATCATGGGCTTGCGCCGCGCGGCATCCGCCTGTTGCACCGGCGACAGCGGATAACTCTCCAAATCGGGGTTGCCGGCGCCGAGCGTCAGCACCAACTGCGCGCCATTGGCAACCATCATGTCGGCGGTTTCTTCATCGAGATAGGTGCCGTGCTCAATTGTGTCGACGCCGCCGAGCATGCAGTTGCGGATGCCGCCGGTGCCATGGCAATGGGCGGCAACGTGTCGTCCCATCATATGCGCCACTTCGGTTACTGCTGATATTTCTTCCACCGTGAGCTGGCTGGCGTGGATATCCTGCCCTGGCGTGGCGCTGCCGCCGGTGGCCATCAACTTGACCAGATCGGCGCCCGCCTTGATCTGCTCGCGCGCCGCCTTGCGCATCTCATCGGGACCGTCAGCTTCGCGGGCGATGAAGTGGGCGTGCCCGCCCGTCATGGAAATGACGCGCCCGGAAAGTTTCATGCGCGGTCCCCGGATGAAGCCGCGATTGATGGCATTGCGCAGCGACATCTCAATATACTGCTCGCCGCCGACATCGCGAATTGTCGTGACGCCCTGCGCCAGCGTGCGCTCGCAAATATCCACCGCTTCCAGCACCAGATCATCGCGATGCTTTTCCAGCAAGGTGAAGACGCTGTCGCTGCCGTTGTAGCAGATATGGATATGGGCGTCGATAATCCCGGGCATCAACCACTTGCCCGACACGTCTATCTGCTCGACATCCCCCCATTGCGATGGGGGGACCGAGGGGGGTGGCAGGTCGGCCGCGCTGCCCACCCAGGCGATGCGTTCGCCTTCGACATAAACCGCTGCGTTATTCAGTGGCGCGCCGCCATTGCCGTCAATCAGGGTCGCGCCTGTTAGTACATATCCCATTTGAAAGTCCTTTCAACTCGTGGGCGAGCGGTCTGCTGTGTCTACGCGCAGCAACGGCCCGCCCCTTCAGCCATATTCCGCTCTGGGTTTAATTCTTGCTGTAATACAAATCAGCCGGACCCGCCGCCTGCCCGGAAGCAATCTTCGGCGGTGTCATGTAGGCTTGCTTCGAGTGGCTCAGCCCGGATCCGAGCATCGCTTCCAGGAATTTCAGCTGCACGCGCGCAGGATTCAAAAAGGGCACGCCCAATTCCGCTTGGCAGGCTTCCGGAATCTCGAGGAAACCCATGCTCATGCAGCCGACGATCAGGGTGTCGGCGCGGTCTTCTTTGATCGCTTTCACCCCCTCGTTCAGCGTCGCTTCTATCGCCAGTTCGCGGTCTTTATGCAATTCGAGCACTGGGATATTCACCGCGCGCACGCTCGCCAGCTTGTCGCCGCCGCCGCTGTTGCGCATCGTCTCTTCCAGCGGACCGATGACGCTGTCGGTGACGGTGATGACCGAGTAGCGCCGTCCGACCGCCGACGCCATCAGCGCGGTCGCCTGCCCCGCGCCCACCACCGGAATATCGACAATCTCGCGCAGCGCGCCCAAACCGGGATCGCCATAACAGCCGAGCAAGATGCCATCGCAGCCATTCGCTTGCAGTTCATGCGCCCGCTTCACCGTCTCTGGAATCGAGAGGTATTCTTCGTACATGCTCTCGATGGAGCCCGGTCCCGCCGGGATATCGGTGATGTCGACTTCGGTGCCAGCCGCCGCGTGACGCTGCAAGTATTCGCGCCGCCGTCCGAGCTCGGCTTTTCCTTCGGGGGTCCGCCCCATTGGTCCGGATACAAGGTAGATTAGTTTCATGGCTGATTGCTCCTATGAAGCCGGTGAATTAAAGATTCCTGTTGATGGACACATTCCAGAAAACCAGGTCGATCACCAGGTACGAGTTGAGAATGGCGTAGACTCGACACTCCCGATTGACGGTAACTTGGGAGGGGAATGCTATCCGAGTCGGTCCAAAACAGCCGGGTGGATCGCTTATGATGTGCTCCAGCGATATCGTTCCCAAATTGTCTTGATCTGGCGAGTGAAGATTGAATCGATAAACACCGGGGAGTAAAGCAATGTCCACGATGTTGTAGGCGCTCCCCATGCCATTTTTTGTCCATGTTTTTAGTGTACGGGCTGGATCGCGGGGGCTATACCTTGAAATGTTGACCTTGTACTTGTGGTCGCTGGAGGATCCTATTTCCCCCAATGTCGCATTAACTTTGCAGTTCTGGTCAATTTGAATGAGCGATGGAAAATATATGGCGTCATCTTCTGCCTTAGTTATGCAATTCGCCGGCGCTTCAGCGACATCAGACAGCCCAAGGTATCGCATATTGCCATGGCGGTCGCTATTGTACCTCGGACTTTTGAGCCTGAACCAATACATGCCCGGGCTAAACTGAAGTTCCACCGAGAGCTGCTCGGTTCCGACAAAAGATTGTTCATATTCAAAAGACTCGCCTGCTGAATCAGTAGAAGCGCTCGCCATCAGGCAATTCTTGCCCGCGTCGCTCAGATACGATTCCAATTCAACGCCGTGCTTGGCATGCAATGTCATCAGCCCTTGGCAAATATCATCATCCGCATGCGCAATTTGAAGCGACAAACTCAGTGCGAAGAACAGTGCAATTCGCAAAGAAATCCGCTTGATCCGTTTTGCATTCAATCTAAGCACCTTTCGTTGCAGCCCTCCCCCCATAGCTATGGGGGGACCGAGGGGGGTTAATGTCTAAATCTTCTCCAGCGCCGCGCGCACGATATTCGCCGAGCTCTCGAAAGCCCAGGCGACGCGATTGACGCCGCGCGCGAGGTGCGTCCGCGTCACCCGCCGCATGTGATGATCGGCAGCGGCGATTTCGAGCGCCGGCGCCAGATCGGGCAATTCGGGCACGCGCACCGCCGGCTCATTGCGGAAGCGGCCCTTGCGCGTGTAATTTATTAGCACCAGTTCGCGCGCCAGAGCCAGCAGCGCGTCGTTGTAAGCGCGGACCGCCGGATCATTGACCGCGCCATTCGCCAGCTGGTCAGTCTGCGCGTAAAGTCCGTCTAGCGCGCCGTTCAAGTCCGTCAGCGCATCGTAGCATGGCGCGAAGTCAACTTCCGCGCCGGCCGCCGCCGAGTACTTATCGAGCGTTTCCTTGAATTCAGCGGTCAGTTTGCGGAAGTCATAAGGGTGCACCGGGTTATTCAGCAGGCGCTGCAGCGAGGTGGCGTAGACCCGCAGGTCGCGCATCAAGTTGTCCTTATCGGCGATCTCCAGCCTATCGTTTTCGGTATGCCAGGCGATATTGCGCCCGCAGCCGCCAACGCCGTAAAAGCCCATTTCGGCGACCTTCGACTGCGGCATCGAAGACAGCAGCATGAACAAGCTGGAAATGCCGATATTGTTGAAGGAGTAATCGCCGGCTTGATGCGGGCGTTCGCCGCTGAAACCCTTGCCGGTTGAATCAAACACCGACTGCGCGGCGAAATCTTCCACTTCGGTCATCACGGTCACATCGTAATACTCAGTCGCCCAGCGGCAGCCCGGCGAATCAATGTTCATCTGCGCCACGCAATCGCGCGCCAGATCAAGCCCGAAGGCATCGGCGTACCAGGTTGAGGCGCCGTAACGCCCGGTGGAATGCCCCGACCACCAGGCGACGCGCAGGCTGCGCGCCATCTGATCGCGATTGTCGTTGAAGATGCGCGCCAGCTCCAGCAGGGTGGCGTCGCCGACGGCGTTATCGCCGATGCCGATATCCCAGGAGTCCATGTGCCCATGCGCCAGCACAAAGCGTTCTGGCTCGATATTGCCCTTGATCTCCGCCACCAGGCAGGGGCATTCAAACCAGCCCTCCTTGAGCTCGGCGTGCAAAGTGACGTCGCTTAAGCCGTTCCGCAGCTGCGCCAGCAGCGCCTCGCCATCGGGCCGATTAATTGAGACAACCGGGATCGTCGGCTGGCGATGATAATTGTCGAGGTCGGGCGCGCCCCAGATCGTGGTGCAGATGCCCCAATGGATATCGACGCCCGGGTTGATGAAAATCGCGCCTTTCGCGCCTTTGTTCTGGAAATACCAGACCGGCGGCGGACCGCCGAAGCCATCAACCACCACGATCTTGCCTTCGACATCGACTTCGGTCGTCGGCGAGAAATCGAAGAAATCGACGCTGCGCCCGGCGGCGAAACCTTCGATGACAATCGCCTCGCCGCTGATGCCACCTGCTGGCGTGCTGACGGAAAAGCCCGGCGTCTTGGCGCGATAGGTCGCCCCTCCAGCTTCCAGCGACGCTTTGATCGGCACGCTCAGAAATTGCTCCGGCATGTGCATCGTGTAATCGACGCCCAGCGCGTCCAGGCGCTCGGCGACGTAATCGAAGGCGGCGCGCTCGTCTGCCGATGACGATTCGCGCACCAGCGTGGTGAAGCGCTCGATCAGCGACCAAGGCTCGTCGGGCGCTAGTGATTCCATCAGGGCGTCTTCCAAACCGGCGTTTTTCGTTTCATACAGTGCTTGCATACGCTTCATATCCTCCCGGGATAGAATAGAAAATCACCATTAAAGTTCTCAGCATCAATCGTTGCGTTCGCGCTTGACAAACAGCTCGCCGGAGTTTCCGTAAAGTTATTCGCTTGCGAAACGCAAACAGAGCCATATCAAAACTTCATCAACTGTGAGAGTCTAACAAGTGATTTCAGATTGTCAATTACTCGCGAAGACGGGAGTGCTGGATTCTGTGGACTGTGCTTGCTCTACCCTCGCCCCCGCCCCGCTAGAAGGACGGTGTCCGCGTGATCCAAGGCTTTGCGGAGGGGAGCTAAGCTGTGGAGACCAGGTATCCATGCTGGCATTTCATTTCTACTTCAATCACAACTCCCCGCCGCCGGGCTCGGGACGATAAGCTGGAATAACAACGATGACCGACACAGCTATCGCCCCGGCTTTGGAACACAGCAGGCGGCGGAGGGAACATAATCTGGAAGGATTTCGGACGCTGCTGCGTTTCCCGTCAATCAGCCTGGAGCCCGCCTTTCAGCCGCAATTGCGCGCTTGCGCCGATTGGATCCTCGCCGATATGGAGCGGATCGGCTTGCGGAATTGCCAGAAGCTGGGGACAGCCGGCAATCCTGTGCTTTACGCCGATTGGCTGCGCGCCGGCCCCGATGCGCCGACCATCCTCTTCTACGCCCATTACGATGTGCAGCCTGTCGGCGACGCCTCGCTCTGGCAGACGCCGCCATTTGAGCCGGCAACAATCGGCGATCGCCTGGCCGCGCGCGGCGCCGTGGACGATAAATGCGGCATCTGGATCAACCTCAAAGCAATTGAAGCCATCCTGGCGGCCTGCGGCGGGCTGCCAATCAATGTCAAGCTATTTTTTGAAGGCGAAGAAGAGCTCGGTTCCAAAAACACAGCGCCATTCGTCGCAGCGCATAAGGACTTGCTCGCGGCTGACGCGCTGATCATTTCTGATGGACCCTTTTCGCCTGTACAGCCGGTGATTGGCAATGCGGTGCGTGGCTCAATCATGGGCGAGGCGCGCGTTCAAGGACCGCCGCATGAGCTTCACAGCGGGCGTTATGGCGGCGCGGTGAAGAATCCTATTCATTACCTGGCGCGGATTATCGCGTCGCTTCATGATGAGAATGGGCGCCTGCGAATACGCGGTTTTTACGATGACATAATCCCGCTGAGCCATCGGCAGATCCAACATTTGAATACACTATGGAAGACCATCGGACCGCCGCTGCAAGGGTCCGCGGGCGTCGAGGCTTTCTTTGGCGATTCCAACGGCGTCTTCGCCGAGCGCAGCACATCGCAGCCGACGTTGGATGTCAGCGGCGTTTTCGGCGGTCCCCCGGCGGCTGAGACTCGCGCAATTATCCCGGCGCAAGCCGGCTTCAAAGTCACGATCCGAACGGTAGCCGGGCAAGACTCCGAAGCCATGTGGCGACGCTTCGTCGAACATGTGACCGCTTTCGCCGAGCCGGCAATCAGCATCGAAACAGAATTGTTCAGCATCGCGCATCCTTTCCTGATGCCCGACGATGGCCGGGAGATCCGCGCCATCCAGCGGGCTCTGAAAGCGGCGCTCGGTCGCGAGGCGCTGCTTATGCGCCATGGCGGCTCGCTGGCCATCGGTGGGCTGCTAGGTCGGGAGTTGGGCTTGCCGGTGACGATGTTCGGTTACGGCTCGGGCGGCAATTCGCACGCGCCGAATGAATTCATCACTGTCGACGATATCCAGATTGCGACCGAGGTAGCGATTCGGCTACTGTTTGAGTTGGGGCTTGAGCAATAGCCAAGTAAAAAGCTCACCCGATATTAGGAGCCATCAGAGCAATGAAAACCATGTCCTTCGACTTCAAATCCCGCCGCTCGATGATCAGCGCCCGCCGCGGCATGGTCGGCGCCAGCAACCCGCTGGCCGCGCAAGCCGGTCTCAACATCCTGCGCCAAGGCGGCAATGCTGCCGACGCCGCCGTCGCCACATCTGCCATGATGAATGTGATGGATCCGGCTTCCTGTGGCGTCGGCGGCGATTGCTTCGCGCTCTACTTCGACGCGAAAACCAAGCAAGTCACCGCTTTGAATGGCAGCGGACGAGCGCCCCAAGCTTTGACGCTTGACACAGTACGAGACTTGGGATGGGAGAAGATGAACCCGCGCCACGCCCACTCGGTGACCGTGCCGGGCGCGGCGCGCGGCTGGCACGACCTGCTGCGGCGGCACGGCACGATGGCGCTCGCTGATGTGCTGCCAGACGCCATCCACTACGCGGGCGAGGGCTTCCCGACCGCGCCGGTGGCGGGCTACCGCTGGGAGCATTCCGGCGCCTTCCTGCGCAGCGCCGCCAATGCCGAGGAGTACTTGCCGGATGGCGAAACGCCAAAGGCGGGGCAGGTGATGCGTTTGCCCGGGCTGGCGGATACTCTGCGCGCTATCGCCGACGGCGGACCCGACGCCTTCTATACCGGTCCGGTCGCGGAGGCGATCGTGTCGTCCTTGCAGGAGCAGGGCGGCTTGATGACGCTTGACGACTTGAAGCATCACCGCTCCACCTGGGACGAGCCGATTCAGGCGGATTATCACGGCATCACCGTCTACGAGTGCCCGCCCAATGGACAAGGCTTGACCGCGTTGATCGCGCTCAATATCGCCGAGAACTTCGATCTCCAGTCGCTGCCTTGGGGCTCGCCGCAGCGCATCCATCTGATGGTCGAAGCGATGCGCCTCGCTTGGGCGGACGCGCACGAATACATCGCTGACATGAGCCGGGCTGATGTTCCGGTTGATGCGCTGCTCGGCAAGGACTATGCGGCTGCGCGAGCGGCGCTCATCCATCCCTACTATGCGATAGATCCGCCGCCGCTTCCGGGCGAACTTCCGGGCGGATCCGATACGATCTATCTCAGCGTGGTGGACGGCGCCGGTAACGCTTGCAGCTTTATCAAGAGCCTCTACATGGGCTTCGGCGTCGGCATCGTGGCGAAGGGCACGGGCGTCTGGCTGCAAAATCGCGGATCGGGCTTCTCGCTGGTCCCGGGGCATCGCAACGCCCTGGCGCCCGGCAAACGTCCATATCACACTATCATCCCCGGTATGGCGCTGAAGGACGGCGAACTTTGGGCAAGCTTCGGCGTCATGGGCGGTTTCATGCAGCCGCAGGGCCATTTCCAGGTTATCAGCGCCATGGTCGATGATGAGCTCAATCCGCAAGAGGCGCTGAATCGTCCGCGCTGGTATGTAGACCGCGGCGATCCTGGCGGCGCGCTGCTCGTCGAAGATGGCACGCCCTTCAAGACGATGGCCGATCTCGCCGAGCGCGGTCATCGCATTCAACCCCAAGCGGGGCTGGGACGCGGCAACTTCGGGCGCGGGCAGATCATCCGCTACGACCCCGAAACAGGCGTCATGCACGGCGGCAGCGAGCCGCGCGCCGACGGGCAGATCGCGGGTTTTTGAGGCTCGCCATGCGCCTGAACATTATAAGAACTCGACGTCCCATGCTCGTAATCCGGAGTAACTGAATCCGAGAAAGAATTTTACTCTACGATTCACGTCGTTCTCAAACACCTTCTGGGCGGGCACAAAGAAAGCCGACAGTCCACGAATCTCTATGTAGCCGCTCGCGGGCCCGTCCACTTTCGTGATTACACCATCATCCCTCTTCTTGAGCGGTCTCGGCTTCGTCCAGAAGTTTCTATTGTCATCCCATTCACCAAGTACGGACTGATGGACGAGGCTCGCGATGCCTTCACCCTCTCCAAGCCATTCAAAGCTTTTGTGCCTATTTCCACGATTTCGGCTCAGGTTAGCTGAATCTCTGATATACCTTGTTGCCAAATCAAGTTCAATAGGGAGCCCTTCTAGAGCTTGCAGCGAATAAAGAACATAAAGATAATAAGTCGCTTCAAGCGACACCGTATTACTTCGCCAATACGAGACCTGTTCAATCAGACTTTCGATCGATGGTTTTACTGATGCGTATCGCACCGCCTGTAGCCATAGGCGCAAGTCCTGTGCACTATGTGGATGCTGTTCTAAGTTCTGCCGCAAAAGTGTTATACACCGCTCTATGTTCTTTTGTGGCATCGCATCCCATGTCTGCTTTCGAACTTTCAAGGCGTGTATGATCTGCCGTCGAATAGGTGGATGGTACACGTCTTGGCGTTCGAGCAAACTATTCCAAATCTGGAGAGCCTCTTCATAATTTCCATATATACTTGTTATATCCGCCCGACAATTTTTCTCCAATTCACGCAGCCGTTGCTCTCGTTCATTGCTGCTTGCCCCCTCCCGATTTGATCTGACATCTGACAGCAAACTTTCAGCTTTATCAAGTGCGTCACGTACGTAAGGTAACGCATCATACCTTTTGATGTATTGAAAAACACTCGCTCCTGTACCCCTACCAACATAATTGAGTACCTTAGTCAGCAATTGAATCTCGCTAATGTACGCGTGTGCATGATCTGGATTGAATTCTCGTGAATTCTCAAAACATTCTGAGGCCTTCTCTGCTAGCGAAACAACTTCCAGCAACCCAATCTTTTGAACATTCCGTCTGTCACTCAACACCATCATATTCTGAGCCTGAAATCTGTAACTCATGCCCTTCATATGCCAAAGCATGTGGTCCTTTGGCTGCAACGAGAGAGCTTGCTCAAAAGCTTCCAGCGAATCATCATAGTTTTTCATGTAGCTTATGTAATATCGTCCCAAGTGCCCCCAGAAATGCGCTTCCTCCGGAAAAGTCTCAGCCAACGATTTCAAGACTGCCAATCTGCCTTCACGCAATGGAATATCTCGCACAAATTGCGAAAATGCATCTCCTTCTGTTGCACCGCGTTCTATGAATACTCCTCTTAGAATCTCCAACATTACTTCGCCATCCACCAACGGCCCGTCGCCGCAGAACGAAACGAATCTTCGACCCCATGTTGACAGTTGCTGTTTCCAAACGCGCCTATCAGCATCGGGAGGAGTCAAGAGTTGAACTAGGACTTCTTCGGCTACAATATTATGTATTGGACGCCATGCACGAGTCCTGCCATCGTGTATGATAATGTCTAACACTTCTTGCTGATGCCGAAACACGTGTGGAAGCGAGACATCCCTCTTCGACGGTATTCCCAGAAGATACTGGAAAGCCTGCGCCGGAATGCCTTTTTGACCATACATGTACGCGATGCTCTGAAAAGCAAGTATCTTTCTCTGTATATCGTTCAAATTGACTACGCGTTGACCAATATATGGCTTTAATCCCCGATAGTCTTTTTCAAATGCTGTCAATCCGAAATGAAATGCTGTCCGCTCCTGAGATATCCTTGTCGCAAGAATTCTTTTCAGTTGATCACGACGCGCCGGAACGAAACTGGCTAATTTGTCATAGAAGCGTGGTAGCTCATCAGACGTAAGCTGGTTTTCCAAATTGAATGAACGTCTTTTGGACTGGCTAGGCAATTGAGTGGGTAATTGATAGCTGCGGCATACTCTGAGCAGGACACAGAATGTGTTTCTTGACTTCAGCAGTTGAGCTATGTCTTCAATCACTCGTTCCGCAATGTCCGCACTATCTGCCAGTGCCAAAACCGGTGACTTAGTAAGGTTGAACAATTTCACTATTCGGTCTACGATCCCTATTGTTTCACTTGAATGAATGGCAACTGTTGGGAACTGTCTATGTAAATTCCAAACTACTCGTCGCGCTATAGTTGTTCCGCCAGCACCAGGTTGGTGATTTAGAGATACGATAGAAGTAGTGCGATCTTGTAACTCCGACAGAACCTGGCGCTGAATTCTGGCTGTAATGTCTCTTTCAACGTCGCGACTCAAGTTCAACTCTTCCCATGATACTACGCCGCCTCGAAGAAAATCGGACGCGCCATGTTGTGGTTGAGAATTCGTTCCAATGGCTAAATGAATAACGTCCAATTGCGCATGCAGCCATGATAAATCGACAGCCGGTATTTCTACTGGTGCTCCAGAATTCGACGGTATCGTAATTGCGCTGCTTTGAATGGCACTAGAGGCAAACTCGTTCGACAGGCCAGACGCTAAGTGTTCAAATGGTATTTCAAAGTATTCCGGTTCGAGCTCTGCATCAATTCGCTGTTTCAATGTGCTTATGGAATCTGACACTATGCCATACTCTGGATTGTCAAAAGCGTTCGTAGCCTCCAGAGTCGTTCTCAAATGACGGACATAGGTGTTTTCGTACCACAAGACTACAAATGTTATAGGTCCTGGTAAGATAGTCCGAGCAATATGTCGAAACTGACTAACAATATCGAGAGCGTACTTGTTCCACCAGGCATTAAAGTCTGGCCGGCGCAAAAGCGTCTGCTTCCGTCCCTCAAGCCCCATAGCAAAGTACCAATATGTACTGCCCCACGGTTCAAATGACGGAAACTCTTCCCTAACTACGCGTCTTATATCGCGGTCGCTGTTGCTTTCATGAATAGCTTTAAGAAGCCCATTTGTAGCGCTGCTGGGATCGAAATCAATGACAGCGCTCCAACTTACATGAGACAGCGAACTTAGCATATTTGTATCAACATGTGACAATGGCGACGCAATTAGAACATAGTGTCGCTGCTCGCTGAAGTATTTGCAAGTTTCCTTAAATCGTTCCCAATCCTGCCAGCGGCCGTCTTGATCCGAATGAAACCAACTTTGTATAAACGGCTTATCGCTGTCGCGCGCAATGGCGTTGGTCGTGCCGCGCCGAAAATATATCCTGTCAGGCTGAAGAAAGTTACCTAGAGACTCAAGTTTGTGTTTATTGAGATCTTGGCGTACCATGTACGGACGTCCGCGTGAATTGTCTGGAGTGATTTCAAATACACCCACCTTTTTCCCATTTACTGATTCTTCAGAGTATTCTACGTCAGGAACCGGATCCAGCCATTTGCACAAAAGGTCTTGGATGCGACTGTCATCAAAAGACGACTTGATACCCCATACTTCGTTTCGCTCGCCCCTCAATTCCTCGATTCCTGTCAAAATAAATGCGCTGCCTTCTCGCGGCGTGTTAGACATGCAAAGGACGTCTTTTACGAGATTGAGACAGCCCTTGTGAGCGCTTCCCCGAGGTAGAGACAGGTCGTATTGAGTTCGCTTAAAATCAAGAGTGCGCGACTCCGAGCGACTTATGAGTTGATTGACCTGCTCGGAATCTACCATATCATTTACTCTGCAACTATGAGAACGGGTATCTTGCCACTACGTTAGGATAACCCGAATGTGCCCATGGTTCAATCGTAAGTGCACGTCATGCACGGAGGCAGCGAGCCGCGCGCCGACGGGCAGATCGCCGCGTATTGAGCTAACCCACCCAGCACAGATACGCCGTAGGGGCGACCTACTAGGTCGCCCGCCGAAGCGCGAAAATGATGGTGCGCCTGTTCATTGGAATGTTGCAATCTGTTGCGAAACCGATTACCTTTATGCTGCGCAACAGTTTGCACGACTAGTCCTATATGGAGGATTCACCTCATGTTTGTCAAAAGAGCAATCTTAATGACGCTCCTGCTACTCATTTCCCTCAGTCCCTCGCTCGCCCAAGACGTCACCACCATCACCTGGCTGACGCTCGGCTGGCCCTCCGAAGCCCTCATCGAAGAATTCGAAGCGCGCAATCCTGATATCAAGGTTGAGGCGGAACAGATCGGCTTCAACGATCTCTTTGCGCAAATTCAGGTGAGGTTGGGCGCGGGCTCAGCCGTCCCTGATGTCATCGCGGTTGATGTGCCGCTGGTCTCGGGTTATGCCCTGCGCAACTGGCTGCTGCCGCTCGACCCCGTCTTCACCGGCGACGAAGTGGAAGACTGGCTGCCGGCAGCAGTGAATGCCGGCTCCTACGAAGGCACGCTCTACGCCGCGCCGGTAAGCACCTCGACGCAGTTGCTCTTCTACAACAAGGGCTGCTTTGACCGGATCGGCATGGAGCCGCCAGGCGCCGATGACCGCCTGACCTGGGAAGAAATCGCCGAAATCGCCCAAGAGATGACCTTTGATGATGACGGCGATGGCACACCCGATGTCTGGGGCTTCATCTGGGAGCAGATGGTGCGCATCTATCAATTGCAGGCGCTGCCGGAATCGCTCGGCGGCGATGCGATTGGCGAAGACGGCTTGTCCGTTGACGGCGTGATCAATTCGCCCGAGTGGATTGAAGCTTTCACCTACTATTACAATATGTTCAACGTCTGGAACGCGGCGCCGCAGGGTGAGGAATTCTGGCCCCCCGATATCTTCGAGACTGGCAATATCTGCATGTTCGTCGGCGGTCCCTGGAATATCCCGCGCTTCGCCAAAAACGCTGATCTCGAAATCGAATGGGGCGTCTCAAGACATCCCTACTTCGCTGACGGCGTGCCCGCCACCCCAACCGGCAGCTGGCATATCGGCGTGAACGCCAACACTGAAAACGTTGACGCGGCAACCAAGTTCGCCCAGTTCATCTCCACTGGCGAGGGCGCGGAACTCTGGTGGCGCGAGGGCAGCGGCGATTTCCCCGCCCAGCAGTCGGTGCTCGCGCTATTCGCCACCGAAGCCGAATTCGATGAATTGCCCATGTCCTACATGCGCACCGCCGCCGACGAAGCAACAGTCAATCCGAGACCGCGCGCCGTCACCGTCGGCTTCCTGGAATACGAGCAGATCTTGCAGAACATCTTCCAGGACATCCGCAACGGCGCTGACGTTGAAGAATCGCTGAATCTGGCCGTCCAGCGCATCGAAAGCGAAATGGCGAAGTATCGCTAGAGCTTACCCCACCCCCCAGCCCCCTCCCCAGCAAGCTAGGGAGGGGGAGCGCCCTGAAAGGACGCGTCATTTGGTGCTGCCGGCCGTCGTTGGCGCTTAAGCCCCCTCCCTCATTTTGGGGGAGCGGGCTTGGGGGCGGGGGTTCGATTGAGGAAGCCAAGACCAGCCATGCGCGTCAGCCGCCAATTCATCCCTTATCTTTTTCTAGCGCCCGCTCTGCTTCTGCTCATCGTATTCAACCTCGTGCCGACTATCGCTACGCTGGTGGAAAGCACCTTCGTCCTATCGCTGCGCAGCGGCGAGCGCGTCTTCGCCGGCTTCGCGAACTATAATCGCATCTTCAATGATCCCGTATTCTGGAAGTCATTTCAGGTCACCATCGTTTTCAGCCTGCTGGTGAACCCGATTCAGATATTCCTGGCGCTCTGTCTTTCCATTCTGATTAACCAGAAGTTGCCCGGCATCGGCCTTTTCCGCAGTATCTATTTGCTGCCAATCGCCGTCTCGTTAAACGTCACCGCCATCGTCTGGGGGCTGATGCTTGATCAAAACTCGGGCATGATCAACGGCATCCTGACGCAATGGGGCATCGCGCGGCAGCCTTTTCTGCACTCAGTCGATCAAGCGCTTTGGTCGATTATCGTCATCGCCTCCTGGATCGGCGTGCCACTCTGGAGCCTTTTCATTCTGGCGGGCTTGCAGAATATCCCGCCGCCGGTGCTGGAAGCGGCAAAGATCGACGGCGCCAGCGCCTGGCAATCCTTCACCAAGATTACGCTGCCCCTGCTCCGGCGGGTGCTCGCATTTGTGCTGGTGGCTGACACGGTCGCCAATTTTCTGATGTTTGCGCCGATTCTCTTGCTTACGAACGGCGGTCCGCAGCTGTCCACCAATTTGATCATGTACGAGACTTATCGCCGCGGCTTTCTCTATGGCGATCTGGGCGCGTCTTCCGCCATGCTTTCGGTGATGCTGGTGATCGTCTTCATCATCATCGGCGTCGAATTATACCTTTTGCGCGGCCAGGATTAGGACACTTGCAGCGGACATGTCTAAAGCAGCGACATCTCGACGAGCGGCGCCAGGCGGCGCGCAGGCAATGAAGAAAGCGAAGCCTTGGACGGCTTACATACAGCCGGCAATCGCCTATATCCTCTTGATTAGCGGCGTCATCATCGTCGTTGTGCCGCTGATGTGGGCGGCGGCCGCCTCCTTCACCCCCAATCACAAAGTCTTCGAATATGCTTATCCCTTTAGCTGGCGCGCGCTCTTCCCGGTGGATTTCACTATGGAAGCCTACGACAACCTCTTCGAACGCGGCTTCGGGCGCGCAGTGGGAAATTCCTTCTTCCTCGCTATCGCCACAGTCATCATCGGTGGCGCCGCCAACGCGCTGGCTGGTTTCGCCTTCGGCCGCTTTGAATTCCGCGGCAAGCAATTCCTTTTCCTCTCGGTCATCATGCTCACCTTTATGGTGCCGGTTGATCTGACGGCGATACCGCGTTATATCCTGGTCAACAGCTTCGGCTGGATCAACACCTGGCAGGGGCTGCTAGTGCCGGGCTTGGCCAACAGCCTGGTCATTTTTCTCTTCCGTCAATTCTTCGCCGAGATCCCGCAGGAATTGATTGATGCCGCGCGCGTGGACGGCGCTTCCTGGCTGCGCGTCCTTTTCAGCATCATCCTGCCGATTTCCAAGCCAGTGCTCGTCGCCGCCGGCTTGCTAATGTTCATCAGCCAATGGAACTCCTTCTTCTGGCCTCTGCTCATCGCCCCGCGGCAGGAGATGCGGGTCGTGCAAGTGGAAATCTCGCTGGCGATTGGCCAATACGGCACAGTCTGGAATGAGCTGCTGGCTGGCTCCATGATCGCGGCAATTGTGCCAATCCTGCTGGTCATGCCCTTCCAACGCTATTATGTGCAGGCTATCACCGGCACCGGTTTGGAATGACTCGTCCGCCAATTCTGGCATACGCTCAGTCCCTGCGCAGCCCTGGGCACGAACCCGCGCAAATAAAAGTACTTGCGCAATCGGTTTCCCATGCGTTATTATTTGCCGACAGTCTGTCTTCAGTGTGCGTTCTTGTGTAAACTCTGAACGCCTGATAGCAGATGTTTGCGCTGGGATTGTCGACTGAGTGAGCGAACCGCAAACTCGCGTCGATAAGCACTTGCAAGGTAGGGCTGTAACGGGTTCACATTGCTGTGGCCAAATCGTTTTCAATTACTCCAGAGGAGGAAACATGAAAGGCATAAAGATTCTTTTTGCGATTGCAATACTTGTCCTGGCGCTGGCGCCCGTCGGCGCGCAAGACGTCACCACCGTCAGCATGTGGTTTAGCGAAGGCTCTACGCTAGATTGCTGGGGTCCTCTCATGCTCGAATTCAACGATGTTGACCCGTCGATCCAGCTGGAAATCGTGCCACAGGCTGATACTTGGAATGTCACCCGCACCGCTGTTGCTGGGGGGGGGGGGCCTGACATCGTCCGTACGCCTGGTCCTTCCTTCGTCTACGAAATGGCGCAGGCGGGCTTGATCCTGCCGATGGATACTTTCGCCGAATCAATGGGCTGGGGCGATTTCTTCTTCGATTGGGCGCTTGACCTGGGCTTGGTCGATGGCCAGCTCTACAGCCTTTCCGATGAACTGGAAACGCTGGTGATGTATTACAACGTCGAGGTCTTTGAAGAGAACGGCTGGACGCCGCCCGACACGATGGAAGAATTGAACGCCCTGGCTGAAGAGGTCGAGGCGGCTGGTTTAACCGTCTTCTCGCATGGCAACGCCAGCTGGCGCCCCACCAATGAACACTTCGTCGGCGAGTATTGGACGCAGGTTGCTGGACCGCACAAGGTCTATCAAGCGCTTTCCGGCCAGATTCCCTGGACCGACGAAAGCCTGGTGGAAGCGATCGAGCTTTTGGACGCGCATATGCAGGCTGGTTGGTATGGCGGCGGCGTTGATCTCTACTTCACCAACGACGGCGTCTATCGGCGTACGTCCCTGGCTGAAGGCAGCGCGGCGATGAATATCGAAGGAAGCTGGGCTATCCGCGGCACGGTAGATTACTTCGGCCAGTCGGGCATGACCTGGGATTGGGTGCCTGTGCCAAGCCATGACGGCACCGATTACTACACAATTGGCATGGGCAACACCAGCTCGATCAACGCCAACAGCCCGCATCCCGAAGCGGCCGCCCAATTCCTGACTTGGTACTTCTCGCCGGAAACGCAAGGCAAGATGCTCACCAATTGCCTCAAGGGGCCTGCGCCGGTAGCCATTGGCGAGGATGTTCTGGGCGCGCTTGACCCGCGCATCGCCCGGATCTATGCCGAGCTTTCGGATGCCTCAGCCAATGACCGCTACGGCTACACCACCTGGACCTTCTGGCCGCCCAAGAGCGATGTCTACATCTACGAAGAGATTGAGCGCGTCTGGACCGGCGAAATCACCGCGATGGAGTATTCGGAAGGCTTGCAAGAACTCTTCGCCGAAGAGCTCGCAGCTGGCGATATTCCACCGATTCCAACCCGTTAAATTTTAGAAAGCCGGCGCTGGCTGCCTTCTTCATCGGCGGCTGGCGCCACCCCCGCTCCCCCGTAAGTCTGGAAAGGCAAGCGCTATGGCGGTTCTCACCCAGCAGAAACCGACGACTGTTTTTGAAAAGCTTAATGATGAAACCTGGCGCCGAAAATTTCTGCGCAATGTACTCATCCCTTGGCTCTTCATCGCCCCGCTGCTAATACTCCACATCTATGTGGTCACCGTGCCGGCGGTGCAAGGCATCTATATGTCCATGACCGATTGGAAGGGCGTCGGCCAAAACGCCAACTTCATCGGGCTGGAGAATTACCGCGAGTTGTTTTTCGAAGACGAAACCTTTGGCAAGGCATTCGGCAACAATATGATCTGGATGATTTTCTTCCTCACCGTGCCCTTTGTCCTCGCCCTCTTCGCCGCCACCATGCTCAGCCAGATCAAACGCGGCGGCATGCTATATCGCAGCATTCTATTCATCCCTTATGTCTTGGCCAGCGTCGTCACCATTACCATCTGGAAGAACCTCTTGAACCCGCAGCGCGGCATCGGCGCCGCTTTGGATAATATGCTCGGGTTAGAGAACACCTTCGGCATCGCTTATCTCGGCCGCCCGGAGAGCGCCTTGATGTCCATCGCCTTCATCGACAACTGGCATTTCTGGGGCTTCTTGATGATCCTCTTCTTGGCGGCTATGCAGGCTATCCCGCCGGTGCTCTACGACGCCGCCAAGATCGACGGCGCCAACCGCTGGGACGAATTCCGCCATGTCACCCTGCCCGGCATCCGACCAGTCGTGCTCTTCATGTTTATGATGGTGGCTATCTGGTCCTTCCTGGCTTTTGATTACATCTTCCTGTCGACTCAAGGTGGCCCCGGCGGCGCTTCCGAGGTGATCGCCACCTTGCTTTACAAGAACGCCTTTTTCCGCTTTGAAGCCGGTTACGGCGCGGCGATGGGCGTCGTCATCAGCATATTCGCCGGCTTCATCATCATGATATTCGTCACCCTGCGGCGGAGAGGATGGGATATATGACCGCCATCGGCAAAGTTTCGCTTCAGGACGCCGTACTGCAAAGAGGGCGCAGCCGCGAACGCAGCCGCTTGCTTGTCTTCAACCATGTCGTGCTGCTGGCTTTGACCGCCTTCGCAATCGTGCCGCTCTTGGTATTGGCTTTCAACTCGGTCAAAACGAATCTCGAAATCGGCCAAAACCCCTTAGGTCCCCCCATCAATATCGTCACGGATAATTTCCCCAATGCCTGGGCTAAAGGCCATTTCGCCACCACTATGGGCAACAGCATCATTTATGTCGTCGCCACTATCGCCGCTGAGCTGGTATTTGGCGGGTTGGCCGCCTACGCCCTGGCGCGCAAAAGACCGCCCGGCTCCGATGCGCTCATGCTCTACTTCCTGGTCGCTTCGACTATCCCGCTGTGGATGTATATCGTGCCGCTCTTTGTCCAAATCAATGCCTTGAAGCGAATAGGCATTGACGCCAGGCTGCTGCTCATCATGGTCTATGTCGCCGGCAACGCGCCCTTGACCATCTTCCTGCTGCGCTCCTACATGATCGATTTGCCGTCCGAGCTGGAGGACGCCGCCCGCGTCGACGGCGCCAATGAATTCCAGGTGCTGACGCGCATCGTCATCCCCTTGACCATGCCCGGTTTCCTCACCGTCGGCTTGGTTGTTGGCTTGGGCGTCTGGAACGAGTTCCTGCTGGCGCTCACCTTTATTCACGACCCGAACCAATATCCGGTCACAACCAGCTTCTACAAATTCGTCGACCGCTTTGACCGCGATTGGGCTTTAACCAGCGCCGGCGCCGTCATCATCATCTTTCCCGTCATGGTGCTCTTCCTGGCTTTGCAGCGGCAGTTCATCAATGGCTTGGCTGAAGGCGGCATCAAGACCTAAACCCGAATACGAAAGCCGTAGGGGCGACCCTTGGGTCGCCCGCCGAAATAGGAAACTGTAGGGGCGGCCGACCCGCAGTGTCTACACGCGGTATTAGGTCGCCCGCTTGAATGGTTGTCAAAGGAGAACAAAATGGCGCTACCTTCCGATTATCTCGAACGTGTTTATGCCGGCGTCTTGGGCAAGATCATCGGCGTCTATCTCGGCCGCCCCTTTGAAGGCTGGCCCTACGAAGCAATCACGCAGCATCTGGGCGAGATCAATTATTATGTGCACGATAAGCTGAATGTCCCCTTGATCGTCACCGATGACGATATTTCCGGCACCTTCACATTCATCCGCGCATTGGAAGATTACGGCTACGACCCCGAGATCTCGCCGGCGCAAATCGGCCAGACCTGGCTCAATTACTTGATCGAAGAGCAGACGGTGCTTTGGTGGGGCGGCATGGGCAATTCTACCGAACACACGGCTTATCTGCGACTCAAGCAAGGCTATGAGCCGCCTTTCAGCGGATCGGTTGAGCTCAACGGCAAGGTCGTCGCCGAGCAGATCGGCGCCCAGATATTCATTGACGGTTGGGCTTTGGTCGCCCCCGGCAATCCGGAGTTCGCCGCGGATCTTGCGGAGCGCGCTGGCAGCGTCAGCCATGGCGGGGAAGCCGTTTACGGCGCGCAATGCTTGGCGGCTATGGAAGCGCAAGCCTTCGTCGAATCTGATATCAACAAGTTGATTGACACCGGCCTTTCAGTGATTCCCAACGATTCGATCATCTATCGCATGATCAACGATATTCGCGAATGGCGCGCGGCAGAACCCGATTGGCGCAAAGGGCGCGAATTGCTGGCTGAGCGCTATGGTTATCACATTTACGGCGGCAATTGCCATATGGTGCCGAACCATGGTCTGATGATTCTGTCGCTGCTCTACGGCGATGACGACTTCCAGCGAACGCTAATGATTGTCAATACCTGCGGCTGGGATACAGATTGCAACTCGGGCAACATCGGCTGCTTGATGGGGATTAAGGACGGCTTGGCCGGCTTGTCCACCGGACCCGATTACCGCGGACCAGTCGCCGACCGCATGTATATCCCAACCGCCGATGGCGGCAATTCGATCACGGACGCGGTCTCGCAGACAATTCGCCTGGTCAACACCGGACGCGCGCTCCAGGGACAAGCGCCCATCGCGCCAAAGGGCGGCGCCCGCTATCACTTTGATCTGCCCGGCGCGGTACAAGGCTTTATGAACGACGACTCGGTCGAAGCGCGCGAAGTCGTCGAAATCGGCAATGTCCATTCGCCCGATCTCAGCAATCGCGGCGACCGACTGCTGGCGCTGGATTATACTGCCCTGGCGCCCGGGCGCGTCGGACGCGTGGGCGCCGCCGTCTTTGTGCCCTCAGCCGCCGTTTCCGCGCACTTCGAGGGTCCCGGCTACAGTCTCTTCGCCAGCCCGCAGCTCTACCCGGGCCAGACGATCCGCGCCCGCGTGCTCACCGATGGCGCCAATAATAGCGCCGTTGATGTGAGCCTCTATGTGCAGCATTACAATCGCGAAGACGGCTTGGATGTGCTGACGGGCGCTTCGGAGAATCTGGGCGCCGGCGACTCCGCCGAGCTGGAATGGCAAGTGCCAGATCTCGAAGGCTATCCGATTGCCAATGTTGGCATTCAAATCAGCGGCGATGGCGGCGCAAGCGGCCGTGTATATCTCGATTGGCTGACTTGGGAAGGCGCGCCCAACATCCGGCTGAAGCGCCCGCATCCGCACGATTTCACCCGCTGGGACCGCAAGTTGAGCGGCATGATGTGGAAGAAAGCCTGGGTAAACGGGCTCGACGCCGCCAGGGGCAAGATGGTTTACATCGATCGCTATCCGGAAACCTATCGACTGATTCAGAACGAAGGACGCGGGCTGATGATGCAAGGCTGCCGCGATTGGACCGATTATCAAGTCAGCGCCACCTTGACGCCGCATATGTGCAAAGCTGGCGGCTTGGGCGCGCGCGTCCAAGGCATGAAACGCCACTACGCCTTGCTCTGCGATGAAGAGTCTACGCGTCTGGTGTCGACGCTCGAAGGCGAGGATTCGGTATTGGCTGAGGCTGCTGGCGGCTGGACGCTAGGTAATCCGCATCAGCTTGCGCTCAAAGTCGAGGGCAATACGCTCAGCGGTTATCTCGATGGCAATCTGATGGTCAAAGCCGAGGATCCCGAGGCGCGCTTCACCGGCGGCGGCATTGCGCTGGTCTGCGAAGAGGGCCGTATTGGCTGCGAGGACGTCGAAGTCCGCCCAATTTAGAACGACAGATCTGTGTGCTGTCCGCATGGGCGACCGATCCGCAGTGTCGGCGGTCAGTGTCTACGCGACCGACGCGCGGCTTGATTCGCCCGCCGGTCCGCAAGCGATGTAGGGGCGATCTATCAGGTCGCCCGTCTTTGAATTGTTGGGTCACACGTCATGTCCATCCTCTGTTACGGCGAAATAGACCTCGATATCTATGTGGCGCTGAACCGCCTGCCGACCATGGAGCGCTCCGCTTGGTGTTCCGAGGACTTCGAGAACATCGGCGGCGCCGCGGCCAACAGCGCCTTGTGGCTGGCGAATTGGGGGATAGACACGCGGCTGGCGGGCCACGATCTAGGTGATGATCGCCCCGGCGATATCGTGCGCGAGTTGCTCGCCGCGCAGCCAGCGCTCGATACCGGCTTCATTGCCAATCACCCCGGCTATCGCAGTCCGCGCTGTCAATGCCTGGTGACGCCTGATGGCGAGCGCAGTTTTATCACGCATTGGCCCCAAGATGTGCTTATGACCGCGCCATCGCCGGCGATGCTCGACGGAATCAGCCTGCTCAATCTTGATATGTCCGGCCCTAAGCCGCAGCGCCAGAAAGCGGCGCAGCTGGCGGTTAAGCGCGCTATACCCGTCTTGATCAACGATATCTACCAAGCCGACCATTCGCTGCTGCCATTTGTCGATGTTCTGGTCATTTCCGCCGCCGTATTTCGCAACCGATTCGGCGGAAGCGATCCGCTGGATCTGGCGCGCGAATTGATGCGCGTTGGCGGTTGCGATGTGATCGTGACCGACGCGGGCGCCGAGATTAACATCTTATCGCGCGGCGGAAAGCGAGATCGGATCATCCCGCCGGCGGTCAATGCAGTCGATACAACTGGCGCCGGCGATATCTTCAAAGCGGGCTTGGCATACGGCATGTTGATGGATTTGCCCTTGCCCGAGGCGGCTAAATGGGGCGCGGCCGCTGGCAGCCTGATGTGCCAATACGCTGGCACGACCAAGACGCTGGCGCCGTTCAGCGCCGTCAAAGCGCTTCGGGACGCATTGGACTAGCGCGACATATTCCTATCCTGCTTCTCAATACTCCCCTCCCCACTGCATTGCTGAGGACAGGACAGGTTTGCAGCGAGCGGAATTTCGGCGCAAATGACATGTTTTCTTGGGCTATTTCGGGCGACCCAATGCCGCGCGTAGGTCGCGTAGGGCACGTAGACATCGCCCTTCGACACCGACCGCCGACACAGCGGGTCAGTCGTCCGGACAAGCTCCTACAGCGTCGTTTTGAAAATGACTATATGTCCTCTGTGACCTCTGTGTTGCCTCATGTCCTCTGTGGTGAAGCTTTAGAAATCTGTTGCATGTCTATAGAGACAGCAATGCCAACCAGTAGCGGACAGGCCCTACAGTTTTCTCCAGGATAGCTACTTTCGAATTCTAACTTGAGCCATAAGTTTTCGATTAGACCAAACCTGTCCTGTCGTCAGACTGCATTGGGAAGGGGCTGAAATCTTCTCTCTGCGCGCTCTCCGTTGAGAATCCCAGCCAAACTGATACAATCGTGGCGCGTTTGATTCGCCGGCGCGAGACTTTCAAATGAGCAACAGAACAGCCTGGACGACCATCACCGACCCCGATGCGGCGCGCGCCACCATCCTCAAGCGCCACTCGCTGCGCGATGTCACCCCGCCCGAACAGGTCATTGCCCGCTCGGTGGATCTCTTTGGCGAACGCCTCATGCCCGAAGAAGTCGTGCGCCGCATCATCCTCAGTGTGCGCGAAGGCGGCGATCAAGCGCTGCTCGAGTGGAATCAGAAGCTAGACGGCGCGCGAACCGACAATCTGCTCGTCACGCGCGCCGAAATGACGACAGCCTTGAGTGAAACCACGCCTGAATTGCGCCGCGCGCTCGAATTGGCCGCCGAGCGAATCCGCGCGTTTCACCGCAAGCAGCCGCTGCATAGCTGGATTGACGCTGACGAAGGCGGGTCGCTGGGCCAGTTGATCCGCCCGGTGGATTCGGCCGGCGTTTATGTCCCGGGCGGCAGCGCGCCCTTGCCCTCGTCATTGCTGATGAGCGTCATCCCGGCGCAGGTGGCTGGCGTGCCGGAGGTACTTGTCTGTACGCCACCAGGAAGCGGAGCGGGCGATATCCACCCGACGATTCTGGCGGCGGCTTCTATCGCCGGGGTCGAGAAGCTGTACCGCGTTGGCGGCGCTCAGGCGATTGCCGCGTTGGCTTATGGCACGGAGAGCATACCGCAGGTCGCCACAATCGCCGGCGCCGGCAATCTTTTTGTCACCTTGGCCAAACAGCAGGTATTCGGCGATGTCGGCATTGATGGCTTGTTAGGTCCAACCGAGACCGTGGTCATCGCCGACGAAAGCGCCGACCCGCGCCTGGCCGCCGCCGATCTACTGGCGCAAGCCGAACACGATGAGCTGGCTTCCGCCATCCTGCTGACGCCCAGCGTCGATGTAGCCACCGCCGTCGAGAGCGAGATTCACCGTCAATTGGAGCGCCTCGCGCGCCGTGATATCATCCATGCCGCAATGGAAACCCGCAGCGGAACGGTCATCACGGCCGACTTGGATCAGGCGTTCGAACTCGCCAACGAATACGCCGCCGAGCACCTCTGCCTGCTGGTCGAAGATCCGTGGTCGTGGATCGGCAAAGCGCGCAACGCAGGCGGCATCTTCCTAGGCGAACATTCTTATGAGGTGCTGGGCGATTATGTCGCTGGTCCCAGCCACGTCATGCCAACGGGCGGCACCGCTCGTTTCGCCTCGCCCTTGAACCTGTTGAACTTCGTCAAAATCACCAGCTTGATCGGGTTGGACAAAGAGGGCGCGGCCGAATTGAGCGCGCCGGCGCAGCGCTTGGCGCAGGCTGAGCGGCTGAATGCCCATGCCAATGCCGCGAAGCTGCGGCGGCGCTGACATTATGACGAACGAAAAGGTCCGCATCCGGCGGGATATCGCTTCGATGAGCGCTTATACGCCGACTACATCGCTCGATGTCTTTGCCGAGCGGCTGGGGATCGCCCCGGGCAACCTGATTAAGCTTGACGCCAACGAGAACCCCTTCGGTCCCTCGCCCAAAGTGATAGAAGCGCTGGCGGCGCTGCCCAATATGCAAGTCTATCCCGATCCGGAGTCGGGTCGTCTGCGCGAATTGCTGGCTGATTACACCGGTGTCCCCGCCGAGCGGATCCTATGTGGCGCGGGCGCCGACGAGCTCATTGAGCTCATCCTGCAGCTCTTCATCGAACCGGGCGATGTCATCATCAATACACCGCCGACCTTCGCCATGTACAGCTTCAACGCGCCGCTGTATCACGCGCGCGCGGTTGATGTTTATCGGCGCGCCGATTTCTCCATTGATGTCGCGGCGATTCAGCAGGCCGTGGAGCGGCACAGCGCCAAGCTGGTTATTCTCTGCTCGCCCAATAATCCCAGCGGGGATCTCATCGCCAGCGAGGACATCCAAGCTTTGCTTGAATTGCCCGCCACAATCGTCGTTGACGAAGCCTATATCGAGTTCGCTGAGGGCGGGAGTCTGGAGCGCTGGGTGGGCGAATATCCCAACCTGATCGTGCTGCGCACCCTGAGCAAGTGGGCGGGGCTGGCTGGCCTGCGCATCGGTTATGGCCTGTTCCCGCGCGCGCTCATGCCGCATCTCTGGAAGATCAAGCAGCCATACAACGTCAACGTGGCCGCGGATTTGGCGGCGCGCGTTTCCCTGCTTGACATCGAATTTCTGCGCGAGCGCGTTCGACAACTGGTGCGACAGCGACAGCGCCTGGAAGTCGCCTTCGCCGAATTGCCCTTCCTCGCGCCGTATCCAAGCCAAGCGAATTTTGTGCTGAATCGCGTGGACGGTATGTCCGCGGCCGATTTCCGCGATCGCTTGGCGCGCGCCGGCATCATCGCGCGCTACTATCAGAAGCCACGCCTTGAAGACTGCATTCGCATCAGCGCTGGCACACCCGCTCAAGTCGACCGACTCCTCGAAGTCCTGCGGACGATCGCCAAGAACGAATTTTAGGGACGACACTTGGGTCTCCCTCTCTGTGCCCTCTTAGACCTCGGTGTCCTCGGTGGTAAAAGTTGGAATGCCCGCAGCCGCCTACAGACCCGCACCCTGTTCTCTCCGGCATTTTGTGCTATCTTTTCGCACGAGGACCTTAGCCATGACAGCGCGACAAACCGACATCACGCGAAACACCAAAGAGACCGCCATTGAGCTGAGCCTCAGCCTGGATGGCGCTGGCGCCGCTGATATCCAGACCGGTATCGGCTTCTACGACCACATGCTGGGTCATATTGCTCACCATGGCAAATTCGATCTGCGCGTCCGCGCCCAAGGCGATCTGCATATCGACGCCCACCACACGATTGAGGACATCGCCATCTGCCTGGGTAGAGCGATTGACCAGGCGCTTGGCGCGCGCGTTGGCATCCAGCGCATGGGGGCGGCTTTTGTGCCGATGGATGAGGCGCTGGCGCGCGTCGTGATCGACTTGAGCGGCCGCCCTTACGCCGTAATCAGCGCGGAATTCAAGACGCCGCTCATGGGCGATATGCCGACCGATCTGGTCGTCCACGCTCTGGAGACCATCGCCGCCCATGCCAAGATGAATCTGCACGCCCATGTGCTCTATGGGCGAAATGATCACCATAAAGCCGAGGCGCTTTTCAAAGCGTTTGGACGCGCTCTCGCCCAGGCAGTCGCCCTCGATGCGGGACGGCAAGGGATCCCCAGTACCAAGGGCACATTAACGGAGTGAATTCCGATGCGGGAATTTGTCGATTTCAGTAAAGAACTCGCCCGCGCCAGCGGAGAAGTGATCATGCGTTACTTCCGTCGCGATATCAGCGTGGAGACCAAAGCCGACGACTCGCCCGTGACCATCGCCGACCGCCAGGCGGAGGAAGTCATGCGCGAGTTAATCATGAAAGAATTCCCCGAGCATGGCATCATCGGCGAAGAATTCGGGAATCACAACGAGGACGCCGACTATCAGTGGGTCTTGGATCCGATTGATGGCACCAAATCTTTTGTCAGCGGCACCTTTCTCTTCGGCACCTTGATCGGCTTGATGAAAGATGGGCAGCCCATCGTCGGCGCGATTCACCATCCAGTTACCGCGCACTTGCTCATCGGCGATGGAGAAGAGGCGCGCCTCAATGATGAAGTTGCGCGCGTGCGCGATACGCGCCACCTGCGCGACGCTGTCATGCTTTACACCGATTTCATCCACGTTGGCCAATATCAGAACGGCATCGCCTTCCAGCAGTTGATGGGCAAGACCAGCTTCAACCGAACCTGGGGCGATTGCCATGGTTATTTCTTGGTGGCGACCGGTTATGCCGATATCATGCTTGATCCCGTCATGCACCTTTGGGATATCGTCGCCTTGATCCCGGTGATCGAAGGCGCCGGCGGCAAAATCACCGCCTGGAATGGCGGTCCCCCGCTTAGCGGAGAGGGCATCATCGCCAGCAACCGTCATCTGCACAGCCAGGTGCTGCGCGTCCTCATCGCCTAGTGGAGTCGCGTTCACTCAAAACAAACTTGCCCACTCGCGCAAATGAGACGTTCAGAAATAGGATACTTTCAATGAAAGCCAGATTGTTTATTGCCACGCTGCTTTTATCCATTCTGTATAGCGCCGCCTCTGCGCAGTCGTATCAAATCCGCGTCACCCACAACACCAACCTGCGAGCCTTATACAGCCTTGACAGCGCTGTCTTGGCATCCGCGCCTGCTGGCACGACCCTGCATGTCGTCGGCCAGCTCAATCGCTGGCTGCAAATCAGCCGCGATGGCCGAGAGTTTTGGATGGCGAATTGGGTCAGCTACACACGTGTTGAACCGACAGCGCCGACGCAAACGCAGCCCGGCGCCAACATCGACAACTGCTGCTTCGTGGATCGGCAGTGCCAGACAGACCATGACTGGACAGGAGGCTATTGGGCGTTTCAGCAGAATGAATGCGCCGCAAATCCGCCGTCATCAGCGCAGCAGCCAACCCAACCCCACACTTCCGCGCCCGCAAATGTCGATAATTGCTGCTATCTGGGTTGGGACTGTCAAACAGATGAACAATGGAGAAACGGGTATAATGCCCATAAGAATCATCAGTGCGCGGGCCCCTCGCATTCTCCCTCGACGCCCCAGCAGATTCCAGCCGGCGTCGATAATTGTTGCTATGTGAACCAGCAGTGCGCCAACGAAGAGGACTGGAAGCGTGGATGGGCGGCTTACAAACACTTTCAATGCAGAACGGATGTGCCAGTCGCCATTGTCGGGGGCGCAGGCTTTCGCGATCAGATCATGGAATCGTTTCTTATGCTGCAGCGCACCGCCCCCTATTGGTATGAATACACGATACGCGGGCTTAATCAAGTGGTGCAAACCGGCAGTTACGAGGACACATATGTCGATGTTTTCACCAAGACGTTCTATTTGCATTATTCTGATATATGGCCCGCCGCGTATTCCAGGCACGAGCATATTGTCTTCACAGCCAGCATCCTTGTTCATGAAGCTTGCCATGTTCACCGTCAAGAGGCTGGCTTAGAATCTGGCGGTCTTGCTGGGGAAACGGCATGTACCCAGCGGCAGCTTGAAGCCCATGTCGCGATGGATCCTCAGGATCCACGGACGGATGAGCACCGAGAAACACTCGCCACCATTCATGATCCGTCAACCTGGTGGTGGTAAGGAGCAAAAGCGATGCTGGGTGGCAAGACCGCAATCATAACCGGCGCGGCAGGGACTTGGAGGAGGCGATGGCGCCCACGTCGCTTGCAATACCTTAAAACAACCTTGATCCGACTTTACAATGATAGCATTAGCGCCAAATGAAGGCCGATATGAAAACTAAATACTTGGCTGTTTTAGTCATTCTGTTGCTTGCGTCGAGCGTTGCGCTGGCGCAGAGCTACCAAATCCAAGTCAGATTTACCGTGCGGCTGCGCGCGTCCCACAGTCTCGACAGCCCGGTCGTCGGCACGGTGCTGGCTGGCGATGTGCTGCAAGTGGTGGGCCAATACAATCGCTGGCTGAAGGTCGCACGGGACGGCACGACGGCTTGGCTGGCTGATTGGGTCGAATACACTCGCCAGGATCAGCAGCAAGCGTCGCCCGCCGCCGAACCCGCGCCAAATCAGCAGCAGCGGGCAAACATCGACAACTGCTGCTTTGTCAATCGCCAGTGCCACAGCGACCGAGAGTGGCACGACGGTTATTGGGCTTATCAGCGGAATGAATGTCCCGCGCAGCCGCAATCGCAACCTTCTTCGGCGGCGGTCGGGGGACATGTCATAGGCATCGAAGGGTCGCATCTGTTCATTAACTTCATCTCCGAAGCACTCAGTTATCTGCAAGCACGATCACAACAATGGTACAACTATGTTATCAGCGGCGCCGACCGAATCGTTGAAGACGAGAGACAGTATACTGCGGCGGCGGCATCTCACATAAGAACCATTCTTGTCGCGCCCTATGGCCGTCTTATCACCGTTTTCAACCATGAAGTGAATATTGTCGAGATGATTTCTAAACTCGTTCACGAGGCTTGTCATATACACCGATATGAAGCCGGATTCGTATACGGCGCCTACACGAAAGTGAAGGAAGAGGTGTACTGCATAGAGCAAGAAAAGGTCATGCTGCGCGAAACGGTAGCGCCACATTTGCAGGGTAACCACGGGATCGTGGGTATACAGCATTGCGAAGGATCGCTTGAAAATCACCCGCGCTGCCGCGGATTTGACATATGCGAATGGTCAGTCGACCGCAAAATCATTTCGTGTCCGGCAATCGGACTGACCGGACCACCGAACGACTAGCAGTGTGCGTAGCATCTCGTTACCACAATGGGCTGACAAAAAGGGAACACACATCATGCTGGGTGACAAAACAGCAGTCGTTACCGGCGCCGCCGGCGACCTGGGAAACGCGATGGCGCGGCAACTGGCGGAGAAGGGCGCCCGCATCGTCATGTGGGATATCGTCCCGCGAGCCGATGCCGCCGACGCCATTGAGCGTGTCCAAGCCCACGACCTCGCGGCCGAATACGCCGAAGTCGATGTCCGCGACCGAGCCGCCGTCGACGCCGCGATCGCAAGCTTGGCTCAAGTCGATATCGTCTGCTCCAACGCCGGCATCGTTGACGCCCAGCCCTTCCTTGAGCTTAGCCAGGACAACTGGCGCAACCACCTCGATATCAACCTAACCGGCTGCTTCAATGTCTGTCAGTCGGCGGCGCGGCGGATGGTTGCTGATAAGACGAAGGGACGCCTCATCCTGACATCAAGTTGGGTGGGCTCGATTCCCTGGCCTGAGATCACCGCCTACACCGTCAGCAAAGCGGGTGTCAACATGCTGGTCAAGCAGATGGCGCGCGAGCTGGCGGCACATGGCATCCTGGTCAACGCCGTGGCGCCGGGCATCGTAGACGCGGGTCTCGCCGGACGGCAGCTGCGCGAAGAGCCGCAATACGCCGCGCGGGTCGCGAAAGCCATCCCGCTGGGCGAGCCGGGCAGCCCAGAAGAGATCGGAGCCGCCGTCGTTTATCTGGCGAGCGCGCAAACGGCTTATATGACCGGCAGCATTTTGACGCTCGATGGCGGCTGCTCGCTCTTCCAGTTTGATGCTTGATTCCGCCTCGCCCGCCTCCGCGCAACCAGCATATTGTAGGGGCTACCCATTGGGTCGCCCGCCGCCCCTCGCTGTCGAATGAACAACTACGGATAAACAGTCTCCGCGCCAGCGCTTGCGCGCGTGATATACAGCGCCGGCTGATTCCCCGTGGCGGCGATGTAGCTGGCTTTCACGCGCTTGACGAAAGCGGGCGCGCCCTCAGCAGCCACAAGCGCCACCGCGCAGCCGCCGAAACCAGCGCCGGTCATGCGGGCGCCGAAGCAGCTCTGATCAGCATTGGCGCAATTCACGATGGCATCCAGCGCCGGGCTGGATACTTCGAAATCATCGCGCAGGCTGATGTGGCTCTCGATCATCAATTGACCGAGGGCCGCCGCGTCGCCGGCATGCATCGCCTCGCGCGCCTGCAGCGTACGCTCGTTCTCCGTGATAACATGACGCGCCCGCGCCCGGCTCAGTTCGTCAAGCTCATGCGCCCGTTCCATGAATTCCGCGCTGCTGATATCGCGCAAGGCGGCGATGCTGAAGTGGCGCGCCGCCGCTTCACATTGTTCGCGCCGCTCGTTGTATTTGGAATCCACTAAACCGCGCCTGGCGCCGGTATCGAGGATGACGACGGCGGTTCCAGGCGGCAGGGGCGCGCTAGACGTTTCGAGGCTGCGGCAGTCGATTAAGAGGGCGCGGTCATGGACACCGGATGCCGAGATCATCTGGTCCATGATGCCGCAATTGACGCCCAGCCATTCGTTCTCGGCTCGCTGGCAAGCCAAAGCCATCCTCTTGGCCTCCCATTCAAAGTCGGAGACGCAGTGAAAAGCGCGCGCCGTCGCCAGTTCCAGCGCCGCGGAAGAAGACAAGCCGGCGCCGATGGGCACATCGCCGCTGACGACCCCCTCCCAGCCGCGCAAAACGAGACCGCGCGCCTGCAAGCTCCAGGCGACGCCGACGAGATAATCGATCCATGCGGGCGCTGCGGATTGCTGCAGATCGTCGAGGGCGAATTCACGGCGGTCGTCCATATCGAGCGAAATTGCCAGGACGCGCTTGTCGGCGCGCGGACGCAGGGCGATGAATGTGGCGCGGTCGATCGCCAGCGGCATGACGAAGCCGTCGTTGTAATCGGTGTGCTCGCCGATGAGGTTGACGCGTCCCGGCGCGCGCGCGATGAAGCTGGGAGATTCGCCAAATTCCGCGGCAAAATGTTCTTTGACTTTGTTGGCTAGTGACATAATGCGCCTAAATCAAATACTCGAGCCCGCCCACTATTTTAGCGCGAAAAAACCAATTGTCCCTTGCCCGCGCTCAAATCAATTGTAGGGGAGAGCCATCGGGTCGTCCGCCTCCGCATACTCAGTTTTTTCTGTACTCGGTGGTCAAGAACCAACCCTCTTTGTCTTTGCGCCTCTGTGGCAATTTCACGGAAGTGGTGAATGTGTTGATATATCCCTCGTTTCCCCCACCCTAAATCCCTCCCCCA
>JAPPFH010000069.1 GCA_028875185.1 Chloroflexota bacterium
CTTGTGGGGGCAAGGGGCCGGGGGATGGGGGTTTGTCGCGCTATCAATGAAATTCGCCACTCCCCGACTAGGGGAGGGCGGGGTTATTCACCGCCCTGGAGCCGGCGGCGGCGTTCTTCGATCTGCGCCAGCACATTGGTGGTGACCTGCGGTTCTTCTTTTGCTTTCTCTTCTAGGCGTGAAGTATCCGGCGCTTCAATGTCTTTGGCATCAATGACGACATCGCTGTCTTTGAATTCGATGTCGCCCTTTGGATTATCCGCCAGCGTCCGCTTCATCTGGCTGACTTGCTCCGTTTGCAGCGCCTGAACTTCTTCCTCGCTTAGCTCGGTTACATCGGATTCGGCTGCGGCCCGCTCTGCTTCAGCGTCCTCGTCTTTCGCGGAAGCGCCTAGGGGCCGGCGGCGCCGATGTCTCTTTTCGACTTTCTTCTCGATTTTCTTCTCGGCTTCACGCTCATTGGCGCCGCCCAGATCTGCAAGCGCTTCGCCCACTTGTACGGTGGCTTCAACTGCTTTCTTGGTTCGGCGGAAGCGGCTGAAGAGGCCGCGCGCTTGTTCTTCGACTTCATCGGCGGTCGGCGCCGGCGCCTCGCTCAGCGCCCAGCGATAACCGGCGTAAATTCCCGCGCCGACGATGAGGAAGGGCAAAACTGTCTGGATGATCTGCACAAGGATACTCATCACCGCCAGCGCCGCAATGGTCACCAGCAGGACGATGACGAGCTTAAGCACTTTTTCCTTGTCGAGCTCCATATTCCGCGCTCCGCAATCATGCCGGATCGAGCGGCGCGCGCCAACGCGGGCGGCGCAAGGCGCATATAATGTATTATACGCGATTTGCCCGCGATTGAATGCGGCGTAAATTGATATGAGTGGTGAAAATTATGAGATCTTTCCTTTGGCAAACTCTGTACAGTCTTTACCACAGAGTACACCGAGGATACACAGAGGGCACAGAGTTTTCTGTTTGCTTGGCAAAGTTCTCATGCAGTCGGAACTTAACGCGTCTGCGGGCGAGAGTGGATAAGAACCGACGCAAAGCGCATAAAATTATCGCTGAGTTCTCTGAGTTCTCTGTGTTTCCTCGTTTCCTCTGTGGTGAAATATGAGCGGTACTCGTCAGAGAGCGACTCCCAACAAATTCGCCACTCCCAATTGTTGGACGCGCGACTCGTTTTGCGCTCGTTGAATTTGGAAATTGCTTAGGGAGACCATGCCCGAGAACAGGGTTATATCACACGCCTTTGTCTTGCCCGACCGCAACTTTCATGAGTGGCTGGCGGTATTGCGCCCTTACCTCGAAAAGTTTGAGCGGGTGGCGGTGGCGCGCTCGCCGGCCGGCAATAATCTCAATCGCTTCCGCAATGTCACCGCGGTGGACGCGCCGCTCACTTGGTGGAAAGACTCGGCGCTGACGCATATCCGGCGCATTTATCCCTCGGTTGTGATGGTTGATGTGATTGACGTCGAAACGCCGGAAGCGCTGGCGCCAATCCTGCGGCGCCGCATCGAAAATGACGACCGTTATGGCGAGCGGGAAGACGACCCGCAGCATATCTTTCAGCGATTTGTGATCGAATGGCCGACAAGCGCCCGCCCGATCGCGGCGCTCGCCCGCTTTAATGCCGATGACGATCGCGGCGCCTTGCATCGCAGCCTCGACATTCTGACGCATGAAGACGCCGAAATCCTCTGCGCGGCGGCGGGACGGGTGACCGCCGTCGGCGACAGCGTCAAGGTGGAATCGCTGGTCGACAACGAGCGCTGGATAACGACATACGAAGGCCTAAAAAACCGCCATGTCGCGCTGGGCGACGAGGTCGAGCTGGGGCAAGTCATTGCGAGGGCGGCCGGCGATGTATTGGGCATCATCGTTCAGCAGCCGCCGAACGGGGGCATGCGCCTTCTTGGGCTGGAAAACGTTGTCAACCCGCGCGACGCCATTTATATACCGCAATTCCGCGTCCGCCCACTGGTCGACAATTTGCGCGTAAGAAAGCTGCCAAGCGCCCATGCCAGCATCATCGGTCATGTTTTCAGTTGGCATCTGCTGGAGCCGCAGGAGCATCACGGACGCGCGATTGAAAAGGTCGGCGTCGAAGGCAGTTGGCTCAAAGTGAGCTCGGTCTCCGGCATCGAAGGTTATACCGCCGCCTGGTACCTGCGCGCCACCACGTTGGAAGAGGGGCAGGAGGCTTTTCCCGGCGTTAATCCGATTGGGGTCAACCTGGATGTATATCATCCGAAGGGGAAGCCGCCCGCCGTCCGCCTGGGTGAATTAGGCTGGGTGCGCTTCGGTTACAACGTCTCGCAATGGCGTGGCTCTGAGGATATCGCAGCCGCGTTTCAGCGTTACGCGCCTTATGTGGAAGCCTATCGCGAAGCCGGTTACCGCGTCATATTCACCACCAGCCACCAGACCTATGGCGAAGCCAAAGCCGAGTTCTCGCCCTGGTCGCAGATGACCGATACCAAGTGGCGGCTGTTGATTGGGCGCTTTGCCGATATGATGGAAAGGATCGCGGCGCAGTGGGCGGAGCGCGAATTGGTCAACGCCTGGCAAATCTGGAACGAGCCGGACAGCCTAAGCGCCGTGGCCTCGGTGCCGCTTTCGGCGGACAATTACGGGATCATGTTCGACCAGGTCTACCGCGCCATTCGCAGCGCCGACAGCGGCGTCCACATCGTTACCGCCGGCTTCAATAGCGGACCGCAGCGCGGCAGCGCTTACGCCCGCCGAATGCTGCAGGTGATGGGTGACGATATTCGGCCTGACGGGCTCGCCTTTCATCCCTACGGACGCGGCGTCAGCGGGCATCCCTATTATTCCATGTTCGGGCATATTGACGAGTCCGTCTGGGCATACAGTTCAGTCTTGCCCGATAAACCCTTGTGGATCACCGAGTGGGGCGTGCTCGACCGTCCAAACGATAATCCCGCTAATATCGCCCGTTACGCTACCGACATGATCCGCTACCTGAAACGCCAGTATCCGGGTCGCATCGCCGCCTTGATTTGGTACGCCTGGGCGCAGGGAATGCACAACGGCTTTGGCTTGGTTGACCGCGCCGGCAATCCGCGGCCGCCCTTGACCGAACGCTTCCTTTCGGCTTGAGGCAGCGCCGTGGGGCTTGCGTTAAAACCTGAGCGTTCTCTCTTAATTGGATAACCCATCCGGGAAGTCTATTGTAGGGCTTGTCCGGTACTGGGCTAAGCTGCCTCGCCGATTACACCCCATCCCCCCAACCCCCTTCCCCAGCAAGCTAAGGAAGGGGGAGCACTCTTGCCGGGCGCTCGGAAGTACAGATTTCTGTCTGTTATGGCGCCCCAATATCCCAATTCTGCCGTCGAGTCACCCTTCCCTAGTTGTTAGGTTCTGTAGTGAGGTGGTGC